>JAOPVM010000338.1 GCA_025966215.1 Klenkia sp. | reverse complement strand
CACAAGGTGCTGCGCCGGGAGTCCGCCGGGGTCAGCTCGGAGTCCGCGCTGCGCGGCGCCCGGGCCTCCGCCTCGTTGGAGGGTGTCGACGTCCCGCTGACCCAGGTGCGCTCCGGGGACGTCAGCGAGCCCACCCTGCAGGGCGCGCTGCGGGTGTCGGTGGCGTTGGGCTCGATGGTGGAGACCTGGGACCGGGCGCCGGGTCAGGTGCTGGCCCGGATGCACGTGCTGGCCGCGGCCGACCTCGCCGCCCCTGCCGACCTGGGCCGCCCCGAGGTGCGCGCCGGGGGACGGCTGGGTGGGGTGTTCTCGCTGGTCACCGGTGCGACCACCGCCCCGGCCGTGCTGATCGCCGCGGTCGTGCACGGCGAGCTGGCCGCGATCGCGCCCTTCACCGTGGGCAACGGCGTGGTCGCCCGGGCCGCAGGCCGGCTCACCGGGATCGCCCGGGGGCTGGACCCCAAGGCCGTCTCGGTGCCCGAGGTGGGCTTCGCCGAGCTGGGCGCGGCTGCCTACGCCGCGGCCCTGGACGGCTACGCCGCCGGCACGATGGACGGCGTCGCCGGCTGGCTGGTGCACTGCGCCCGCGCCACCGAGCTCGGCGCCGTCGAGGGTCTGGCGATCTGCGAGTCGCTGCTCCGCGGCTGAGCGCGGCGTGGGGAGCGTCGAGTGCTGCGTGAGAGCGCGGTGGACGGCGCCGACCCGCGCTCACTGAGCACTCGGCGTGGGCTCGGGCAACCCCGTCGCGGCATCCGTGGACGACGCCTCCGGTTGTGGACGGCGGAGCCCGGCCACCGGTGCCTGTGCGCCAGCGTCCGGGGCATGCCGCGCCGTCCCCGCTCCGTGCCCGAGCTCGCCGCCGCCCCGTTCCGTGGCTCGGCCGCCGTCGCCGCTGGGCTGCTGACCAAGGCCGACCTGCGCGGCCCGGCGTGGCAGCGGGTGTTCCCCGACGTCCACCTGGCCGCCGGCGTCGAACTCACCCACGCGGTCCGGCTGACTGCGGCGCTGGTGCTCTTCCCGCGGGCGGTGGTCGCCGGGCGGAGCGCCGCCCGGGTCTGGGGGATCGACGTCGACGGGCCCGCCGGCGTCCCGGGGGACGTCGAGATCCTCCTGCCTCTGGTGATCGAGCGCTCGGGTCGCCGACGGCCGGCCCGGCAGCAGCGCGTCCCCGGGATCCGCGTGGGGCGGGGTGCGGTGCTGGTGCGCGACCTCGTCGCCCTCCCGGGCCACCCCGGTCGGCTGGTGCTCCGACCGGTGGCGGGGGCGCTCTCGCTGGCTGCGGAACTGCCGCACGTCGAGGCCGTCGTGCTGCTCGACCAGTACTGCCGGCCGACTGCCGTCGCCCGCCGGCTGACCGATCTCGAGGAGCTGCGGGCGCGGGCGGCGACGCTCACCGGACGGGGCTGCCGGCTGGTCCGTGCCGCGGTCGCGGACGCGGACGGGAAGGCCGAGTCGCCGCAGGAGACCCGGTTGCGCCTGCTCGTGCACCGCGGGTCCCTCCCCCGACCGGTGGCGCAGTGGCGCGTGCTGGACCACCGGGGGAAGGAGGTGGCCCGGGTGGACCTGGCCTGGCCGGACCTGCGGCTGGCCCTGGAGTACGACGGGGAGGGACACCTCACCCGCCTGGGCCCGGACCGCCGGCGGATGAACGACCTGCAGGCGGCCGGCTGGCGGGTGCTGTTCGTGACCGCGGCCGACCTGTACGACCCGGTCCGCCTCCTCGCCCGCATCGCCGAGGCGCTGGCCGAGCGCCGCCGGACCGTGGCTGCCCTCGTCGAGTGCTGACCCAGCGCGGGTTGGCTGCCTGCAACGCGCTCTGAGTGCGCACTCGATGTGTGCGGGCCGCGCTCACGGGCACGGGGCCACCCATGCGTTTCATCGAGGTCGACGGAGTGGGTCCGGTCAGCCGGATCGGGTTGGGCACCTGGCAGTTCGGGTCCCGCGAGTGGGGCTACGGCTCGGACTACGCCGGCGGAGCGGCCGGGGCGATCGTCCGGCGGGCCCGCGAGCTGGGCGTGACCCTCTTCGACACCGCCGAGGTGTACGGGTTCGGGAAGAGCGAGCGGATCCTCACCGAGGCCCTGGGCGACGAGCGGGCCGACGTCGTCGTCGCCAGCAAGGTCTTCCCGATCGCGCCGTTCGCACCGATCGTCCGCAACCGGTTCGAGGGGTCGGCGAAGCGTCTGCAGCTGGGGAAGATCCCGCTGTACCAGGTGCACCAGGCCAACCCCGTCGTCCCCGACTCGATCGTCATGCAGGGCATGGGCGAACTGCTGGACGCCGGGAAGATCGGCGCCGTCGGCGTCTCGAACTACTCCCTCGACCGCTGGCGCGCCGCGGACACCGCGCTGGGCCGCCCGGTGGTCAGCAACCAGGTGCAGTTCTCGCTGGCGACCGCGGGCCCGCTGGAGGACCTGGTCCCCTTCGCCGAGCGCGAGGACCGGATCGTGATGGCCTACAGCCCGCTCGCCCAGGGCCTGCTGGGTGGGAGGTACGGCGTGGACGACCGGCCCGGCGGGGTGCGCGCGATGAACCCGCTCTTCGGCACCGAGAACCTGCGGCGCGTCGAGCCGCTGCTCGGTCTGCTCCGCGAGGTCGCCGCCGCCCACGACGTGAAGCCCGCCCAGGCCGCGCTGGCCTGGTTGCTCGGACTGCCGCAGGTCGTGGCGATCCCGGGTGCCTCCAGCGTCGAGCAGCTGGAGTTCAACGTGGCCGCGGCCGACCTCGACCTCGCCGCCGACGAGCAGGCCGCGCTGACCTCGGCGGCCCGCGCCTTCACCCCGCAGGGCGTGGTCCCCACGCTGGTCGAGCGGGTGCGCGAGAAGCTCGGGCGCTAGTCCGAGCCGGACTCCATGGCGGCCCGGTCGAGCATCTCCTCGTCGGCGGAGACCCTGCCGCGGGAGGCGATCGCCTCGGCGCCACCGGCGGCCATGTCCCCGACCAGCGCGGTCTGGGCGCCACCGACCATGCCCAGCCGGGCGTACTGCTCGAGCTTGGCGCGGGAGTCGGCGATGTCCAGGTTGCGCATGGTCAGCTGGCCGATCCGGTCGACCGGGCCGAACGCGGAGTCCGTGGTGCGCTCCATGGACAGCTTGTCCGGGTGGTAGCTGAACGCCGGGCCGGTGGTGTCCAGGATCGAGAAGTCCTCGCCGCGCCGCAGCCGCAGGGTGACCTCGCCGGTGACGGCGGCACCCACCCAGCGCTGCAGGGACTCCCGGACCATCAGCGCCTGCGGGTCCAGCCAGCGGCCCTCGTACATGAGCCGGCCGAGCCGGCGGCCCTCGCGGTGGTAGGTGGCCAGGGTGTCCTCGTTGTGGATGGCGTTGACCAGCCGCTCGTAGGCCACGTGCAGCAGGGCCATGCCCGGCGCCTCGTAGACCCCGCGGCTCTTGGCCTCGATGATCCGGTTCTCGATCTGGTCGCTCATGCCCAGGCCGTGCCGGCCGCCGATCGCGTTGGCCTCCAGCACGAGGTCGACGTCGGTGGCGAAGCGGGCGCCGTTGATCGTCACCGGGCGGCCCTGCTCGAAGCCGACGGTGACGTCCTCGGTGGCGATCGCGACCTCGGGGTCCCAGAACCGGACGCCCATGATCGGCTGCACGTCCTCCAGCGAGACGTCGAGGTGCTCCAGCGACTTGGCCTCGTGGGTGGCGCCCCAGATGTTGGCGTCGGTGGAGTACGCCTTCTCCGTGCTGTCCCGGTAGGGCAGGTCGTGCGCGACGAGCCACTCGCTCATCTCGGTGCGACCGCCCAGCTCGGTGACGAACGCGGCGTCCAGCCAGGGCTTGTAGATCCGCAGCTCGGGGTTGGCCAGCAGGCCGTACCGGTAGAACCGCTCGATGTCGTTGCCCTTGAAGGTCGAGCCGTCGCCCCAGATCTGGACGCCGTCCTCGAGCATCGCGCGCACCAGCAGCGTGCCGGTGACGGCGCGGCCGAGCGGGGTGGTGTTGAAGTAGGTGCGGCCGCCGGACTTGATGTGGAAGGCGCCGCAGGTCAGCGCGGCGAGGCCTTCCTCGACCAGCGCGGCGCGGCAGTCGACCAGCCGGGCCACCTCGGCGCCGTAGCTGGTGGCCCGGCCGGGGACCGAGCCGATGTCGGGCTCGTCGGCCTGGCCGATGTCGGCGGTGTAGGTGCAGGGCACCGCGCCCTTGTCGCGCATCCACGCGACCGCCACGGAGGTGTCGAGCCCTCCGGAGAAGGCGATGCCGACACGCTCGCCGACGGGCAGGGACGTCAGGACCTTGGACACCGGAACATCATGCACCACGCTGCATCACTATGCAGAGTCAGGGGTCGGTCAGCCCCCGCTCGATGGCGTAGCGGGTGAGCTCGACGCGGTTGTGCAGCTGCAGCTTGCGCAGGGTGTTCTGCACGTGGTTCTCCACCGTGCGGTGCGAGAGCACCAGCCGCTCGGCGATCTGCCGGGCCGACAACCCCCGGCTGACCAGCTGGAGCACCTCGGTCTCCCGGTCGGTCAGCCGCGGGGCGCCGTCGTCGGGTCCCGAGCGCAGCCGCCGGTACTCACCGAGCAGCAGTCCTGCCAGGCCCGGGGAGAAGACCGCGTCGCCGGTGGCGGTGCGGGCGACGGCGTCGGCCAGCTCGTCGGCCGAGGAGGACTTGACCAGGTAGCCCGAGGCGCCGGCCTTGACCGCCCCGAGGACGTCGACCTGCTCGGCGCTGGCCGAGAGCACCAGCACCCGGGTGGCCGGCAGTGCGGCGACGACGTCCCGGGTGGCGTCCACCCCGGACCCCTCGCCCAGCTGCAGGTCCATCACCACCACGTCCGGCCGGACGGCGAGGGCCCGGCGCACGGCGGCCCCGACGTCCCCGGCGGTGGCCAGCACCTCGAACCCGCGAACGGTGAGGTCCCGCTCGACGGCCTCCCGCCACATCGGGTGGTCGTCGACCACCATCACCGTCGTCATCGGGTGGCTCCCTCCCTCGGCACGGTCAGTTCCCACTCGGTGCCCCGCCCCGGGCCGGTGTGCAGCCGCGCGGTGCCGCCCAGGTCGGCCAGCCTGCCGCAGATCGAGGACCGGACCCCGTGGTGCCCGGCTGCGACGGCTGCGGGCAGCCGCCCGTCGCGGATGCCCGGCCCGTCGTCGCGGACGACGACCAGCACCACGTCGTCCCCGGGTTCGAGGCTGACCCACGCCCGGGCGGCGGGGGCGTGCTCGGCGGTGTTGGCCAGTGCCTCGCGCACCGCCGCGGTCAGCTCGGTGGCGACCGGGGCGGGCAGCAGCACCGGCTCGGCCGGCGAGGAGACCTCGACGTCGGGGGTGGACAGCAGCCGGAGAGCCGCCCCCAGGTCGGTCGCGCCACCGTCGTCGGCCGGGGGAGCGGAGGAGAGCAGCCCCCGCAGGGCGATCTCCTGCTCGGCCGCCAGTCGGGCGAGGCCGGCGGCCTCCCCGCCGAGCTCCTCCCCACGGCGGCGGACGGCGGCCAGCACCTGCAGCACCCCGTCGTGCACCGCCCGGCCCAGCCGTTCGCGTTCGGCGGCTGACGCGGCGGTCGCTGCGGCCTGCTGCACCGCCAGCGTCGCCTCCCGGGTGGTGGTCGCGGCGTAGCCCAGCAGCACCGCCGACAGCGCGACGAGCACCAGGTTGAACAGCTCCTGGTCCCCGACCCGGCCGCGGACGGCGGTCACCGCGGCCCAGACGAGGAGGCCGCCGACCAGTCCGCCGTCCCGGCCCCGGGCCAGCGCCAGCGCGTAGGCGGGACCGGCCACCCACAGGGAGGTCAGGATCGGGGCATCGGCGGCCAGGGCGTCCCGGCTCTGCGTGGTGAGCACCGCGGCCAGCAGGGCGAGGGTGACGGCCAGGTCGACCAGCGCGGTACGGGTGCGTCGTCCCTCGGCCCGGGAGTAGGCGACGGTGACCACCACCGTCCACCCCGCCATCGCGGCCAGCACCAGCACCGGGGCCAGCAGGCCGGGGTACTCCTCCCGCCCGCGCACGAACCCGACCGCGGCGACCAGCCAGGCCAGCGGGCGGAAGACCACGATCGCCCGCCACAGCGGCGCGAGCAGGTCCCGGCGCCGGGTGCTCCCGGGGGCGGTCATGCCGGGATCGTGCCAGTCCGCTCTCGCCCGCGGGC
>JAOPVM010000314.1 GCA_025966215.1 Klenkia sp. | reverse complement strand
TCTACGGCGGCAACAACAACTGGTTCGCCGCCTACGCCTACTGGTACTTCAAGGTCTACGGCCACCGCGACGTCAAGCTGATCGACGGCGGCCGCAAGAAGTGGGAGCTCGACGGCCGCCCGCTGTCCAGCGCGACCGTCGACCGCCCGGCCACCCAGTACCAGGCCGCCGAGCCCGACACCTCCATCCGGGCCTTCCGCGACGAGGTCGTGGCCGCGATCGGCACCAAGAACCTGGTCGACGTGCGCAGCCCCGACGAGTTCGCCGGCAAGCTCGTGGCCCCGGCGCACCTGCCGCAGGAGGGCGCCCAGCGTCCCGGCCACATCCCCTCGGCGGTCAACGTGCCGTGGAGCAAGGCCGCGAACGAGGACGGCACGTTCAAGAGCGACGAGGAGCTCGCGAAGCTCTACGCCGACGCCGGCCTCGAGGACGGCAAGTCGACCATCGCCTACTGCCGCATCGGCGAGCGTTCCAGCCACAGCTGGTTCGTGCTGCGCGAGCTGCTGGGCCACGCCGACGTGAAGAACTACGACGGCTCGTGGACCGAGTACGGCTCGCTCATCGGCGTCCCGATCGCCAAGGGCGCCTGACCGTGTGCTCCGCGCCGAAGCAGGGCGGCTCGCTGGCCGGGATCGACCTGAGCACCCAGACGGTCATCCAGGGCCAGGTCTGGCACGACGGCAACCCCGTTGCCGGTGCCTACGTCCGGCTGCTGGACTCGACCGACGAGTTCACCGCCGAGGTCGTCACCAGCCCCGAGGGCGAGTTCCGCTTCTTCGCCGCCCCCGGTGACTGGAAGCTGCGCTCGCTGGCCCGGGTCGGCAAGGCCGAGCGGGTCCTGTCCGCCGAGGTCGGCCTGAACGAGACCACCCTCGCCATCGCCTGAGGCACCTCACCTGAGCCCGTCCCCACGTCGTGGGGGCGGGCTCTCGTGCGTCCCCGTCCCCCGGCGTCGATCAGCTCCGACGACCAGCGTGCGTCCTCCGCCATCGACGTCGGTGGAGGAGGACCCCAGGGGGACGCCGACGTCACCGTCGACGGCTCGGAGACCACCGACGTGCCGGGGCTCGTTACCGTGGCCTCATGGCTCTGGTCACCGCCTGGGTCCTCGTCGCCCTCACCGTGCTGGCCGCGCTGGCGTGCGCCGCCGGCGCCCTGCGACTCACCCGCCACGAGAGGACGGAACGCTCCCGATGACGAACCCGACACCGGCCGGGCTGCCCGAGCAGCCCGTCGCCGGCCCCACCGAGCTGCCCGTCACCGACACCACCGACGTGCGCACCGGCCCGGAGGTCGCCCACGAGCTGCTGTCGGTGCTGCCGCTGCTGGGGGAGTGGCACGGCGAGGGCCAGGCCGCCGGGACCCAGGGCGACCACCGGTTCGGCCAGTGGGTGCGCTTCGCCCACGACGGGCGGGACTTCCTGTCCTACGAGTCGCGCACCTGGCGGATCGCCGACGACGGCACCGTCGCCGGTCCCGACGTCCGGGAGAGCGGCTTCTGGCGCCCGCGGGGGGACGACGAGGTCGAGCTGCTCGTCGCGCACCCCGAGGGCCTGGTCGAGATCTACGTCGGCACCGCCCGCACCACCACGAGCTGGGAGCTGGCCAGCGACGTGCTGGCCCGCACCCCCGACCACCCCGACGTCACCAAGGCGGCCCGGCTCTACGGCATCGTCGACGGCGCGCTGATGTACGCCGTCGACCGCGCCGGGGACGACGGCCGGCTGCGCCCGGTGATGTCCGCACGCCTGGAGAGGATCCGATGAACCGCACCCCCCGCCAGGTCGCCGACGCCCACGTCGACGCGCTCTGCGACCTCGACCCGATCACCGCCACCGCGTTGGGCACCCGCCCCGGTGACGACCGGCTGCCCGACCTCTCCCCGGCCGGGCTCGAGGCCGAGGCCCGGCTGGCCCGGGACACCCTCGCCGAGCTGGACCGGGTGCTCGCCGCCGACCCCGCGCTGGCCGAGGACCCGGTCGAGTTCCGGTGCGCCCGGCTGCTGCGCGAACGGCTGGGTGCAGCCCTCGACCTGCACGAGGCGCAGGAGGGCTACCGCGAGCTGTCGAACCTGTTCTCCCCGGTGCACTCGGTGCGCCAGGTGTTCTCGATGATGCCGCTGGCCACCACCGACGACTGGGCCGTGCTCGGCCGACGGATGGCCCGGGTGCCCGAGGCGTACCGCGGGTACCTGGCCACCCTCACCGAAGGTGCCTCCCGCGGGCTGTTCGCCGCCCCACGCCAGGTGGAGACCGTGGTCGGCCAGCTCGACGAGTGGCTGTCCGGGCCGTACTTCGCCGGGGTCGTCGCCGAGGGGCCCGCCGAGCTGCGCGGGGAGCTGGACGCCGCGGCGACCGCCGCCGACGGTGCGGTCGCCGAGGTGCGCGACTTCCTGCGCGAGGTGTACCTGCCACAGGCGCAGGGCACCCCGGACGCCGTCGGCCGCGAGCGGTACGCCCGCTTCGCCCGGCGCTGGAACGGCAGCGACCTGGGTACGGGCACCGGGCTGGAGGACGCCTACGCCTGGGGCTGGGCCGAGCACCGCCGGATCCGCGAGGAGCAGCGCGCCGCGGCCGAGCTGGTGCTGCCCGGGTCGACGCCGATGGAGGCGATGCGCTGGCTGGGCGAGCACGGGGAGGCCGTCGAGGGCGTCGAGGCGATCCGCGAGCAGCTGCAGCAGATGATGGACGAGGCGATCGTCGCCCTCGACGGCACGCACTTCGACATCGCCGAGCCCATCCGCAGGGTCGAGGCCATGATCGCCCCGCCCGGCAGCGCCGCCGCGCCGTACTACAGCCGGCCCTCGCTGGACTTCGCCCGGCCCGGCCGCACCTGGCTGCCCACCCTGGGCAAGGACCGCTTCCCGCTGTGGGACCTGGTCTCGACCTGGTACCACGAGGGCGTCCCGGGCCACCACCTCCAGCTGGCGCAGTGGACCTACGTCGCGAAGGACCTCTCCACCTACCAGACCGCGGTCGGCGGGGTCAGCGCCAACCTCGAGGGCTGGGCGCTGTACGCCGAGCGGCTGATGGACGAGCTCGGCTTCCTCACCGACCCCGGCGCCCGGCTGGGCTACCTGGACGCCCAGCAGATGCGCGCCGTCCGGGTGGTCGTCGACATCGGCATGCACCTGGAACTGCCGATCCCGGCCGACGCCGACGGCGCGCTCGCCGAGCACCGCGGCCGGCCGTGGACCCCGGAGCTGGCGCGGGCGTTCTTCGGTGAGTACTGCGGCCGGGACGCGGCCTTCCTGGACAGCGAGCTGGTGCGCTACCTGGGCATGCCCGGGCAGGCGATCAGCTACAAGCTGGGGGAGCGGGCCTGGCTGGAGGGACGAGCGGCTGCGCAGGCCGCCCGGGGGGCCGACTTCGACCTCAAGGCGTGGCACATGGCGGCGCTCTCGCAGGGGTCGCTGGGCCTCGACGACCTGGCGGACGAGCTCAGCCGCCTCTGAGGGCTGACGCGGCGGTGGCGTCCAGGGCCAGCAGGAAGGCGCCCTGGACGACCACCGCCGCGCCGTCCCCCCGCCGGCGCGTGGTGCCCATCAGGCCCGCGCCGAGCGCGAGGTGGCCGACGTCGAGACCGGCGTTGACCAGCAGGACCTTGCGCAGCCGGGCCGGGTCGGTGGGCCCGCGCCGGGCCCGGTCGCGGGCGCCCATCCCGGCGATCAGGCCGTCGATCGCGCCCAGGCCACGGTCTGCCGGCCGAAGCCGCGGGTGCGCGGGGACAGGCTCAGCGCACCACCGACCAGCACCGACGTCACCGCCCAGCCGGAGAGCACCTGGGTGAGTCGGGTCTGGACGGTCAGCGGGTCCACGCAGGCCATCGTGCCTACTGTCCAGCCGTGCCGCTGCAGACCGTGGACCTCGACCCCCTCGACGTGCTGCGCGGGCGGTGGGCCGCCAGCTCGGCCGTCGTCGCCGCGCTCGGCTTCCCCGCCGCCTCGCACGCCCGGGACGACGCGGCAGGTCGGCTGTGGTGGCACGACGACGGCGGCGGGAACACCGCGCAGCTGGTGCTGCCCGCGCCCGGGCTGGCGGTGCTCAGCGGCTGGGACCACCAGGGCTCCCGGACGGCGCTGACCCGCGCGGGCGACGGCGAGCCGACCGGGGAGCTGCTGGTCGACGTCCCCGAGTGGTGGGCGGCCGGGGTGCCGCGTGAGGGCGCCGTCGGCTTCGTCTACGGCTGGGACGGCGCCCGGTGGCAGCGCGCGGCGTACGACCTGCCCGACGGGTTCGCCGAGCTGCAGCTGCCGGCGGGCAGCGACGCGGCGCTGGTCGGGTTCGTCGACTCCTACCTGGACGGCGTCGCCGACGAGCAGGGCCAGGACTGGCCGACACCGCGGGCGGCGGTGCAGGCGTTGAGCCGGGCGGGAGCGGGGCTCACCGAGTCCGACCTGGCGGCGGTGCTGGGTCCCTTGGACGCGGATCTCGCGGCGGGGGTGACGGCCGCACGGGGGTTCTGAGAACGGACAACCCCCGGGCTGCTCCGCGGCGCTGGACCCTGCGGTGAGGCGGGGGAGCGGCTCGCGGGCCGACTGGACTGGGTCGGCGGCCCGGGGGTCGGGTGACTGTCCGGTACTCGCTCGCCGCCATCGGCGGACGGGCGATGCCACGCGCTCAGACCGGGTCGATCCGGTGCCGAGCGGGCGGCCCATCTGGACGGCGGCTAGCGGGCAGCCACCTCACGCGTCCTGAACGACATCAATTGTTCGGACCACCTCCTCTCTCGTGTGCAGTCACCGTACGACCGGTTTTCGCACCCGCGCAACACCGTTCTTCAGCTGTCCGTGAACGGCTGGCGGCGGCGTTGGGAGGCCTCGTCGACGGTCTCCCGCGGGGGCACCAGCCCCTCCCGCTGGTAGACGTCGGGGATGCCGTCGCCGTCGTCGTCCCTGGCCTCGGCCTCGGCGATCCGTCGGTAGACCCGGTCCCGGGGCTTGAGCACCGCGGTCGCCAGCAGCGCGGCCAGCAGCGTGCCGGTGAGCACGCCGACCTTGACGTGCTCGTCGCGCAGCGACCCGGCACCGAAGGCCAGCTCGCCGATGAGCAGCGAGACGGTGAACCCGATGCCGGCCAGGAGGGAGAGGCCCATGACGTCGGGCCAGCGCAGGTCGGTGTCCAGCTCGGCCTTGGTGAACCGGCTGACCAGCCAGGTGGCGCCGCTGATCCCGACTGCCTTGCCGAGCACCAGACCGGCGATGATGCCGATCGCCACGGAGTCGGTGAGCGAGGCACCCAGCCCCGACAGCCCGCCGACGGTGACCCCGGCGGAGAAGAAGGCGAAGACGGGGACGGCGATGCCGGCCGAGAGCGGCCGGATGCGGTGCTCGAAGTGCTCGGCCAGGCCGGGGCCCTCGCCGGGGGCCTTGCGCACCACCGGGACGGTGAACGCCAGCAGGACGGCCGCGACCGTGGCGTGCACCCCGGACTCGTGCACCAGGCCCCAGGTGAGGACGGCGAGCGGGATCAGCAGCCACCAGTGCCGGATCCGCTGCTGCACCAGGAACCCGAACAGCGCCAGCGGGACCAGCGCGAGGGCGAGCGGACCGAACGCCAGTGACGACGAGTAGAAGACCGCGATGATCGTGATGGCGAGCAGGTCGTCGACGATGGCGAGGGTCAGCAGGAACGTGCGCAGCGCGGCCGGCAGGTGGGTGCTGATCACGGCGAGGACGGCGAGGGCGAAGGCGATGTCGGTCGCGGTCGGGATCGCCCAGCCGGTCAGCCCGTCGTCGCTGCCCAGGTTGACCACCGTGTAGATGAGGGCCGGGACGACCATGCCGCCGACGGCCGCGGCGACCGGCAGGGCGGCCTTGCGGGGATCGCGCAGGTCGCCGGCGACGAACTCGCGCTTGAGCTCGAGCCCGGCGACGAAGAAGAAGACCGCCAGCAGCCCGTCGGCGGCCCAGGTGCCCAGGCTGAGGTCCAGGTGCAGCGCGGAGGGTCCGACGACGGTGTCGCGCAGGCCCTCGTAGGCCGCGGCCCAGGGGGTGTTGGCCCAGACCAGGGCGATGGCGGCGCCGATGATCAGCAGGACGCCGCCGACGGTCTCCTTGCGCAGGAGAGCGGCGATGCGGGTGGCTTCGGCGTAGGTGCCACGGGAGAAGAGCCGGGCGGGGGAGGTCACGGGGCGGCTCCGGGTGCGGGGGTCGGCTGAGGAGTTGCCGACCAGACTTCCCGGCGCACCGTGGTCGAGGTTACCGGTGTCGCGCGGGTCCGGCGGGGGCACCTTCCTGCCGTGGCCACTGCACCCACCGACCCCCGTCACGTCGTCGTCATCGGCGCCGGACCCGGCCTCGGCGCCGGCATCGCCCGCCGCTTCGGCCGGGAGGGCTTCGCCGTCACCCTCGTCGCCCGCACCGCCTCGACGCTGTCCCCGCTGGCCGCCGACCTCCGAGCTGCCGGGGTGTCCGTCTCCACGGTGACCGCCGACGCCGGTGACCCGACCGCCTTCCGCGCGGCCCTGGAGACCGTCGGCTCCCCGGGCGTGGTGGTCTACAACGTCGGCCTGGTGGTCGGCGACGACCTGCTCACCGCGGACGCCGAGCACCTGCAGCACGCGCTGACCGTCGACGTGGTCGGCGCCGCCGTCGCGGCGCAGGTGTTCACCCCGGCGATGCGTTCGGCCGGGGCAGGGACGCTGCTGGTGACCGGCGGTGGCCCGGCGCTCCACCCGGACCCGGAGCACGCGTCGCTGACGCTGGGCAAGGCGGCGCTGCGCAACGCGGTGGCCGTGCTGCACGAGCAGCTGGCCGGCGACGGCGTGCACGTCGCGAGCGTGACCGTCGTCGGGGTCATCACCCCGGGCACGGTGCTCGACCCCGATCGGCTCGCCGACGCGTACTGGGAGCTCCACGCGCAGCCGCGCGGCGAGTGGGCCGTGGACACGGTCGTGGACGGGCGCTGACCTCCCGGGTGCCGGCTGTCAAGGCCTCCTACGCATCTGTGGACAGCCCGCTGAGCTGGGGATCCAGGTGTCTCGCGGGGCCAGATCGCGGTAGACTTCGAACACCTGATCGAACAGCTGGGGAGGTGTCGTGAGCGAGCTCCGGTCCGCTGTGGACGCCCTCTCGGCCGAGGACCTGCACTCACTGGTGGCCGGGCAGCTGCTCGACCGCACCGCGGAGATCGTGCAGTCGATCAACCGGCTGAACGCGGAGCTGACCCGCACCGTGCGGCACGCCGACGTCGTGGGTGCCGCGGAGCACGACGGGCTCACGACGATGCAGTCGTTGCTGCGTGGCCACCACCACTACTCCACGGGTGCCGCAGCTGGCGTGGTGAAGGCGGGCCGGGTGCTGGAGCACCTGCCGCGGTTGGAGGCCGCGTTCGCCGAGGGTGCGGTGACCGCGGCGCAGGTCGGGGTCGTGGCAGATGCGCTGCGGCCCTGCGACATCGCCGCGGCGGCTGATCAGGACGTCGACCTGGATGCCTTCGACGAAGCGTGGACCGAGGTCGCGCGGACGTTGCCGCACACCAAGCTGGCGACGGCGGTGACCGCGTTCCGCACCGCGCTGGACCCCGACGGTCCCGAGCCCGACCCGACCGAGGAGCGCCGGTTCACGATGACCCGGCATGCCAACGGCTCGGGGTCCGGGCGCTTCGACCTCGATGCCGTGGGCTTCGAGAAGGTCCAGGCGGTGATCGAGTCGATGGTGCAGGCCGATCGGCCCCTCGGGGACCTGCGCACCAGGGCCCAGCAGCAGGCCGATGCGCTGGTGCAGTGGGCCGACAACACCTTGGCTGCCGGGGCCCTGCCGTTCCTGCGGACGGTCAAGCCGCAGGTGGTGATCACCATCGACGTCGAGGACCTGCTCGACTCGAGCACCGGTCACGACACGGCGACCACCGGGTTCGGGGCCACCATCTCCGCGGCCCGCGCCCGCTG
>JAOPVM010000291.1 GCA_025966215.1 Klenkia sp. | reverse complement strand
CGGCACGGGGGTGCCCCACAGGTCGTGCGAGACCGGGGCGGGGACGGCGGCCCGGGGGGGCGCCTGCGGCAACGGCCGACGGACGGGGTGGGCCTCGTCGGCGCCCGTGGGGGCGGACGACTCGACGAAGGGCTGGTCCATCGACACCTGCTGGTCCTCTTCCCGGGTGGTGGGGGTGTGCGGGTGGGGCGTGGCCACCGGCGTCCGGGCGGGTGTGGTGCCCAGCCCCGGCAGCAGGGACGTGGAGGTCGGCTGCGGGGATGGCAGCGCGGCGAGCTCGCCGGCGGCCTGGATCGCGGCGGCCCGCAGACCGGCGGCGGCCCGGAGCGCGGCCGACACCCGGCTCGGCGCGGGTACCGGGGTGGGCTCGGGCTCCGGGGGTGCCGCCGCGCGGTCAGCGTGCCGGTCCTCCTCGGCCTGGGCGGTCTGGATCCGGCGGGCGGCAGCACGTTCGGCCTCGAGCACGGCGGCCTGCTGGGCGGCCCGGTCCTCGAGGTCGAGGGCGGTCGAGACGGCCACTGCGGTCTGCACCTCGGCGTCGTGGTCGCTCATCCGCATCAGGGCCGCCGCGAACGGCGACACGGCCGGTTCCTCGTCCACGGGGGTCTCGACGACGGCCGGCGGGGCCTCGGGGAGCGCCCGCCGGGTCCGTTCCCACGCCGCCGCCGTCGCGGCCGGGCGGGCCAGCGAGGTGGGGGAGTAGACGGCGACCTCGGCCGGGCCGGACCCGAACAGGTCGGCCAGCTCGGCGACGGGGTCCACCGGAGCGGCGGCCCGCTGGGCCCGGCTGACCTCCTGGGCGACGGCGAGCAGGTCGTCCACGCTGAGACCGGCGGCCGGCCACTGGGCCAGCGCGTCCTCGGTCGACAGCGGGGACTCCGGAGCGGGGGGCGCAGCAGGGGCGACGACGTCGGCGACGTACCGCTCGGAGCTGAAGAACCCGGCCAACCCGCCCGAGCGCACCCGGCGCACCCCACGGATGCGCACGTCGGACCCGTACTGCTCGCGGGCGGCGGCGATGGCCTCGTCCCGGGTCGCCCCGGACGGCGGCTCAGGCGAGCGCGACGGCACCGTCCACCACCCCGATGGTCTCGATCTGGGCGGTGCGCGACACCTCGGTGTAGGAGATGACGGTGCACCGGGCGACGACCTGGCGCATCAGGCGGGACAGTGCCGGGCGCACCTGCGGGGAGCAGACGAGCAGGGCGGTGATGCCGAGCTTCTCCGCGTCGTCCAGCAGGTCGCTGGTGCCGCGCGCCAGCGCGTCGACCGAGCCCGCGTCCAGGGCGAGCACCGCGCCCTGCTCCCCGTGGCGGACGGCGGCCAGCAGTCGCTGCTCGAACCCGGGGTCCAGGGTCATCACGTAGAGCTTGTCCTCGGCGGTGACGTAGGCGTGGCTGATCGCCGGGCCCAGCGCGGCGCGGGCGGCCTCGACCAGGCTGTCCAGGTCGGTGGCGGTGGTCGCGCGCAGGGTGAGGGCCTCGAAGATCCGGACCAGGTCGCGGATCGAGACGCCCTCCTCCAGCAGAGCGGCCAGCACCTGCTGCACCTGGCCCAGCGACAGCACCGAGGCGGTGACCTCCTCGACCACGACGGGGTGCGAGCGACGGACCATCTCCATGAGCAGCTTGACGTCCTCGCGGCCCAGCAGCTGGGCGGCGTTCTGCCGGACGACCTCGGCCAGGTGCGTGGTGATCACCGAGGAGCGGTCGACGACGGTCGCGCCGGCCATCTCGGCCTGCCGCTGCAGCTCGGCGGGCACCCACTTCGCGGCCAGCCCGAACACCGGCTCGCGGGTGGGCTTGCCGGGCAGGGCGTCCAGGCCGTCGCCGATGGCCAGCACGGTGCCGGCCGGGGAGGTGCCGCGGGCGACCGGGACGCCGTTGAGCCAGACGACGTACTGGGAGGCGGGGAGGTCCAGGTTGTCCCGGGTGCGCACCAGCGGGATGACGAGGCCGGTGTCCATCGCGACCTTGCGGCGCAGCGCCTTCACCCGGTCCAGCAGGTCCCCACCGCGGGCGGCGTCGACCAGCTCGACCAGGTCGAAGGCCACCTCGAGCTCCAGCGGGTCGACCCGCATCTTCGCCGCGATCGCCTCCGGGGAGTCCGGGGAGGGCTCGGGCGGCAGCAGGGCGGCGGCCTCGTCGTCCTCGCTGGGCACCGGGGTCTCGTCGACCCGGGAGGCCATGAACAGCAGCAGTCCGCCGACGATCAGGAACGGCAGCTTGGGCAGGCCGGGGATGAGGCCCAGGGCGATGAGCCCGCCGCCGGCGATCCGCAGGGGCTGCTTCCTGCGGCCGAGCTGGGCGATCATGTCGGTGCCCAGGTCGCCGTCGGCAGCCGAGCGGGTGACCACGATGCCGGTCGCGGTGGACAGCAGCAGCGCCGGGACCATCGAGGTCAGGCCGTCGCCGACGGCCAGCAGCGAGTAGGTGCTGACGGCGTCCCCGGCGCTCATGCCGTTCTGCATCATGCCGACGGCCAGGCCGCCGACCAGGTTGACCAGCACGATGATGATGGCGGCGATGGCGTCGCCCTTGACGAACTTGCTGGCGCCGTCCATCGAGCCGTAGAAGTCGGCCTCGGCGGTGACGTCGGCGCGCCGCCGGCGGGCCTGGGACTCGTTGATCAGCCCGGCGTTGAGGTCGGCGTCGATCGCCATCTGCTTGCCGGGCATCGCGTCCAGGGTGAACCGGGCACCGACCTCGGCCACCCGTTCGGCGCCCTTGGTGATCACCACGAACTGGATGACCACGAGGATCAGGAACACCACGAGGCCGACCACCAGCGAGCCGCCGATGACGAAGTGCCCGAAGGCCTCGATGACCTCACCGGCGTAGCCGTCGGAGAGCACCAGTCGGGTGGAGGAGACGTTCAGCGCGAGCCGCAGCAGCGTCGCGATGAGGACGACGGAGGGGAAGACGGCGAAGTCCAGCGGCCGCTTGATCGACATCGCCACGAGCAGGATCAGCAGCGAGACGCCGATGTTGAGCCCGATGAGCAGGTCCAGGACCACCGCGGGCAGCGGGACGACGAGCATGAGGACGATCGAGACGACCCCGATGGGGATCGCTGCCGCCGTCCACTTCACGAAGACCACCATCGGCAGCCGGTGGTGCGGGTGTGACTGGTCAGGCGGCCCGTCGTCGTCCGGCGACCGGGAGCCCGGTGGTGTCCGGGGCGGTGAACCCGGGGCGGTGGGTGCCCCCGCGGATGCCCTGGTTGCCCAGGTGCATCACGAAGGCCAGCACGCGCGCGACGGCGGTGAACAGCTGCGGAGGCACCTCCTGGCCCAGCTCGCAGCTGCCGTGCAGGGCCCGGGCGAGCGGCACGTCCTGCACCATCGGCACGTGCGCCTCGGCGGCGAGCTCGCGCAGCCGCCGGGCCACCTCACCGGCGCCCTTGGCGACCACCCGCGGGGCACCGAACGCGGCCTCGTACTTCAGCGCGACGGCGACGTGGGTGGGGTTGGTCAGCAGCACGTCGGCGGTCTGGACGTCGGTCATCATCCGGTTGCGGGCCTGGGCGAGGGCCACCGAGCGGCGGTGTCCCTTGACGTGCGGGTCGCCCTCCTGCTGCTTGTGCTCGGTCTTGATCTCGTAGTGGCTCATCTTCAGCTTCTTCATCGTCTGCATCCGGACGACGAGGTAGTCCGCGACGGCCAGCACCAGGCCGGTCA
>JAOPVM010000285.1 GCA_025966215.1 Klenkia sp. | reverse complement strand
TAGACGACGTTCGGTGCGGTGGAGATGAGGCTCAGACCGCTCTCGCGCTCCAGGCGCTCGCGGACGATCTCCAGGTGCAGCAAGCCGAGGAAGCCGACCCGGAACCCGAAGCCCAGCGCCGCCGACGTCTCGGGCTCGTAGACCAGGGCAGCGTCGTTGAGCAGCAGCTTGTCCAGCGCCTCGCGCAGCAGCGGGTACTCGCTGCCGTCGATCGGGTAGAGCCCGGAGTAGACCATCGGGTTTGGGTCGCGGTAGCCGCCCAGGGACTCGGTCGCCGCGGCGTGCTGCAGGGTGACGGTGTCACCGACCCGGGACTGCCGGACGTCCTTCACCCCGGTGATGAAGTAGCCCACCTCGCCGACGCCGAGGCTCTCCACCGGCTTGGGCTCCGGGCTGATCACCCCGATCTCCAGCAGCTCGTGGGTGACGTTGTTGCTCATCATCTTGATCCGCTCGCGGCCGGAGATCCGGCCGTCGACGACGCGGACGTAGGTGATGACCCCGCGGTAGATGTCGTAGACGGAGTCGAAGATCAGCGCCCGGGCCGGACCGTCGGCGTCGCCGGTGGGGGCCGGGATCTTCTCCACGATCATGTCCAGCAGCTCGGGCACGCCCTCGCCGGTCTTGCCGCTGACCCGCAGCACGTCGTCGGGGTCGCAGCCGATGATGTGCGCGATCTCCGCGGCGAACTTCTCCGGCTGCGCCGCCGGCAGGTCGATCTTGTTGAGCACCGGGATGATCGTCAGGTCGTTCTCGATGGCCAGGTACAGGTTGGCCAGCGTCTGCGCCTCGATGCCCTGTGCCGCGTCGACCAGCAGCACGGCGCCCTCGCAGGCGGCCAGCGAGCGGGACACCTCGTAGGTGAAGTCCACGTGGCCGGGGGTGTCGATCATGTCCAGCACGAACTCGGTGCCCACGTGCTCCCCGGTGCGCGGGGTCCACGGCAGCCGCACGTTCTGGCTCTTGATGGTGATCCCGCGCTCGCGCTCGATGTCCATCCGGTCGAGGTACTGGGCGCGCATGTTGCGCCCCTCGACGATGCCGGTCACCTCGAGCATCCGATCGGCCAACGTCGACTTGCCGTGGTCGATGTGGGCGATGATGCAGAAGTTCCGGATGCGGGTCGGGTCGGTGCGGGCGGGTGCAGTCACAGTGCCGCCATGGTCCCACGTCCGGCCGACGACGTGACCGCTCCCTCCGGTGTCCGGCGTGTGCCGCGGAACCCGGTGCGACCTGGTGGGCGCCTCCTGGTCCCTGGTATCTTGTGAGACCGGTCCTGTGGTGCGTCCTGCGCTGCCGCGGACGCACTGTCAGAAGTACCCCTCCCTCCGAACACCCTGAGGCTCACGCGTGGCGAACATCAAGTCCCAGATCAAGCGGATCAAGACCAACGAGATCGCGCGCAAGCGCAACGTCGCGGTCCGTTCCGCCCTGAAGACGTCGGTCCGACGCTTCCACAAGGCGGCCGGCACCGGCGACGCCGAGGCCGCCAACGCGGCGCTGCTGACCGTCTCCAAGGCGCTCGACAAGGCCGCCAGCAAGGGCGTCATCCACAAGAACCAGGCTGCGAACCGCAAGTCGGCGCTGGCCAAGCAGGCCGCCAGCATCTGACGCGACGTCCGCGGCCCACTGCTGTGGCGCGCTCCCGACGAGCCCCCCTCCCCCACCGGGGACGGGGGCTCGTCGCGTGCTGCGGCGCGATCAGCGCCGGGCGGGCACGCGGGCCCCGCGGCCGGCCCCGGCCTCGGCCCGCAGGGCCACGATCTGCCGGACCGCCCGCTCCAGGGCGTAGTCGGCGCTGGCTGCCACGCCCTTGACGTCGGCGTTGAGCGAGGCGGCCACCCCGATGGCCTGCTGCAGCGCGTCGATGGTCCAGCCCCGGGCCTGCGCCTGGGCCTTCTTCACCTTCCACGGCGGCAGTCGCAGCGTGCGGGCCAGCTCGCCGATGTTGGTGGTGTTCAGCGAGGCGACCCGGGCGGCGGTGCGCACCCCGTCGGCGATGGCGTCGGCGAGCAGCACGTGCGGCACCCCGCGGTCCAGGGCCCAGCGCAGCATCTCGATGGAGCCGGTGTGGTCCCCGACGAGCACCCGCTCGGCCACCGTGAAGCCGGTGACCTCGGCCTGCCCGCGGTGGAAGCGGGCCACGGCGTCGGCGTCGATCGAGCCACCGAAGTCGCTCACCAGCTGGCTGGCGGCCGCCGACAGCCCGCGCAGGTCGTTGCCGACGGCCTCCACCAGCGCGGTCACCGCGTCGGGGGTGATCCGGCCGCCGACCCGGCGCACCTCGTTGCGCACGAAGGCGATCCGCTCCCCCGCCGAGGCGACCTTGGGGCACTCGTCGACGGCGGCGCCGGCCTTGCCGAAGGCGGTCAGCAGGGCCTCGTTGCGCTTGCCCCCGTGGTGCACGAGGACCAACGTCAGCTCGGGGTCGGGCTCCTTCGCGTAGCTGAGCAGGGAGTCGACCAGCCCGGACGCGGCCTCGTGCACCCCCCAGACCACCACCAGCCGGTGCCCGCCGAACAGCGAGGGCGCCAGCACGTCGGCGAGCTGTCCGGGCGGCAGCCCCAGGGCGGTCAGCTCGTGCTCCTCGGTGCCCGGGTCGGCCTCCAGGGAGGCGGCGCGGACGGCGGAGACCGCGCGGGAGCGGAGCAGCTCCTCCTCGCCGACCACGATCCGCAGGCGCGACGTGGGCGGCGGCGGGGCGGCGACGGGCACGTGCTCATCGTGTCACGGGGTACCGACGGCGACGCCCGGCTGCGACGGCCCCGGGAGGTCCACCGGTCGGTCCCGGACATGCCGTCCGGCCCGGCCGCGACGGCGCGCTGGACCTCGTCGGGCCCGCGGACCGCCACCCCCCAGGAGTCCGCCGAGCCCACCACCGCCAGGTCGCCCTGGAGGTCGGTGCGGTGCACCCGCATGCCGTCGGCCCCCAGCCAGTCGAGCAGCCGGCCGGCAGGGTGCCCGTAGCCGTTGTCCACCCCCACCGAGACCAGCGCCACCCGGGCCCCGGTGGCGGCCAGGAACTCCGGGTCGGCGTCCCCGCTGCCGTGGTGGGGCACCTTGAGCACGTCGGCGCGCAGGTCGACCCCGCGCCGGAGGATCCGGGTCTCGGACTCCTCCCCCAGGTCGCCGGTGAGCAGCAGCCGCAGGCCGTGCTGGGTCACCCGCACCACCAGGGACAGGCCGTTCGGGTCCGCGGAGGGCACCGCGTCGGCCGGCGC
>JAOPVM010000243.1 GCA_025966215.1 Klenkia sp. | reverse complement strand
TGCGCGCCCGGCGTCGGGCGGCGGGGGAGGGAGGGGTCACGGTGTCCTTCGGATCAGGGGGTCGGCGCAGTGCTGCGCTCGGGACCTCGCAAGGGGACAACAGCGTCGTCATCGGTTCTGTGCCCGCCCCCACGGTCCCACACGTCCAGGACGCGGTCCGGCTCTGAGCGCTGACCCGCGGGGACGAGGAGGCCTGCGGACAGGACGCTCCGGGGGGGCGATCCGGCTCCCCTGGGTTCTGTTCCTCCGGGGCCATCCGTCCTGTCCCGCCCGGGCGACACCGGCGCTGCAGGCGTCTGCGGGCGCGGGGGGTTGGGCTACGGTCTGCCCGTTCTCGACACCGATGCAGTGACCGGGCCCCGTCCGGACAGGGAGAACCGGTCCCGCCACGGACCAGAGTCAGGAGGACCGTGATGACCGAGCCGGCCTGGGAGCAGCGTCCTCTCCCCGTGCGCAGCCGGGACTCGATCCTCGTGGGGCGCTGGGAGCCCGCGACGCCCGCCGACCTGACGCGGCACCGGAGCGTCCTGGCTGCCGCCCTGCTCGACGGTGCCTGCTGCGTGGGCGCGGGGGCGGGACCGCCCGAGGGCCTGCTGCTCACGTTCGAGGAGCTGGTGAGCAACGCCCTGCGGCACGGTGGCCTGCCGGTCGTCGTGGAGGTGGTGAGGTCGGGCCACTCGTGGCTCGTGGACGTCAGTGACGCCGGCCCGGGACGGCCACCGACGCCCGCCGTGGGGCGGGACGCCGCCCTGGGTGGTCTCGGCCTGTACCTCGTCGCCCGGTTGAGCGGGGCGTACGGCTGGACCGTCGACGGGGGACGCAAGCACGTGTGGGCCCGCCTCGAGCACAGCGAGACCCCCACCGACCCGCCGGGCAGACTGCCTCGCCCCCGTACCGGTGCCGACGCGCCCACCGGCGCTCGGGAGCAGCGGTGAGCGGCGCCCCCGCACCCCAGCTGGATGCGCGGGCGTTCGCCGCCGCCGTGGAGGTCCTGCCGGACGGCATCGCGATCTTCGACGCCGAGTGGCGCATCGGCTACGTCAACCCGGCGGGCGCGAGGCTGCTGGGCGGACCGGTCGCCGACCTGACCGGTCGCAACATCTGGGTGGCGCTGCCGGAGCTCGGCGGGACGTTCTTCCACAGCTTCCTGCTCCACGCGCGCACCGTGGACGGGCCGGTGACCTGGCACGGGTACTACCCACCGGCCGGGCGGTGGCTCTCGGCGACCGCGGTGGTGGTCGAGGGCCTGCTGCAGGTCTCGTTCCGGGCCGCGGCCGAGCCGGTGGTCAGGCCCGACACGGTCGCCCCCGCCGAGGCGGCCGTGCCCGAGGGGGCGGACGCCGAGCACGGCCGGGACCGGTTGCGGTTCCTGGCCGAGGTGTCCGAGGCGATGATCGCCACCCTGGACAGCGGCGAGTCGGCGACCCGGCTCGCCGAGCTCGTCGCGAGCCGGCTGTGTGACTGGGCCGTCGTCGCCCTGGTGGGACCCGACGGCCTGCCCGGCGACGAGGCCTGGTCGCACCGGGATCCGGCCCGCCGCCACGACCTGGACGTCTACATGGAGGGCCGGCTGCGCGACACCGGTGACGACGCCTCGTTGGTCGACGCCCTGCTGACCGGGGAACCCGTGCAGCTGCCCGTCATCGACCCGGCGATGGCCGCCCCGGCCCTGCCGACCGAGGAGCTCCGCGCGGCCTGGCAGCGGCTGGACGTCACCTCGTGCACGATCGTTCCGCTGCGCGCCCGGGGGGAGACCTTCGGTGCGCTCGCGCTGATGAACACCGGGGACCGACCGCTGCAGACGGAGATGGAGCTCGCGGCGACCGTCGAGGTCGCCCGCCGGGGCGCCCTCGCGCTGGACAACGCCCGTCTCTACGGCCGGCAGCAGCAGGTGGCCGAGACCCTGCAGCGCAGCCTGCTCAGCGCACCGCCCCGGGTGGAGGGCCTGCAGATCGCGGTCCGCTACCGCCCGGCCGCCAGCCACCAGCAGGTCGGCGGGGACTGGTACGACGCCTTCCCCCAGCCCGACGGCGCGACCGTGCTGGTCATCGGTGACGTGGTCGGGCACGACATCGACGCCGCGGCCGCGATGGGGCAGATCCGCAGCATCCTGCGGGGCATCGCCTACGACCGGCCCGGCAGCCCCGCTCAGGTGCTGACCCGGGTCGACTCGGTCCTCACCGGCCTGCACGTCGTGACGCTGGCCACGGCGCTGGTCGCGCGTGTCGAGCAGGACCAGGAGCAGGCGCGGGCGCACCTGTGGACACTGCGCTGGTCCTCGGCCGGGCACGTCCCACCGCTGCTGCTGCACGCCGACGGACGGGTGGAGGTCCTGGAGAGCCGACCCGAGCGGTTGCTCGGCACCGACATCGCCTGCCCGCGTACCGACCACGAAGCCGTCCTGCACGAGGGGCAGACCGTCGTCTTCTACACCGACGGGCTGATCGAGACCGGGCGCACCGGCATCGACGAGGGCATCGTCCGGCTCTCCCGCGAACTGGGCTCGCTGCGCCACCTGGACCTCGAGGACCTGTGCGACGAGGTGGTGACCCGGATCGTGCCCGGCCGCGCTGACGACGACATCGCCCTGCTCGCCGTGCGCACCCTCGCCGGGGCCGGCTGCCCCGCCGGTTGAGGGACCGGGTGACGCCGCGGTCGTGGTGCGTCGGGGTCCGTTCCAGGCGCGCTGCCGAGCAGCCGGGTCGGCGGGAGTCGCACCCGACGACGCGGGCCCCGGACCTGAGGGTCCGGGGCCCGCGCAGACGGGTCGCTGGATCAGTGGGTGCGGTTCCCGGTGATGCGCTGGGCGTCGTGCCAGTCGTCGTCGCCCTCGGGCTCCTTGGCCAACAGGCCGGCCCCGATGGACCACACGACGGCACCGGCCAGGCCGACCCAGGCGCCGGCCTCGGTCTCGAGGTCCGCGCCGCGCTCGAAGGCCCCGGGGGCGTCGAAGACGTAGCTCAGGGCGATGCCGACGGCGGCGATGCCCACGGCCATGGTGACCAGGGACAGACCGCGGTGCTGACGACCGCGGGCGCGGGACGCCGCGTAGAGCAGTGCGACCGCCAGGCCGAGGCCGAGGTAGGCCAGCAGGGGCACGACGGTGTCGGTCTCGTAGCCCGAACCCGAGGTCGGCGTCTCGGGGTCGGTGGTGGAGACCCAGTCGAGGAACGTGGCGATCGTGAAGATGACGATGCCGGTGATGGCGACGTAGGCACCGACCGGGTTGGCCCGTCGGTCCCCCACGACATGGGTGTCTGTTCTGCCCGGACGTGCCGGGTTGGAGGCGGGAGTTGTCATGACCACCTGATACCCGGGAAAGGTGAGTCCACTCCGGTGGTCGGGACCTCGCACCCTGCCGAGGGGCTGATCAAGCTGTGAGCAGCGTGAAGACGCGCCAGAGGAAGAGTAAACGTCCTGGGACGGTGGTGCTGCCCGGCGGTTCGGCCGAGACCGCGGCCGGGCGCAGGGCCTCCGCCCTCACCCGAGGTGGCGGGCCGCAGCGGTGAGCGCCCGCCCGGTCAGCCGGCCGTCGGCCAGGCCCAGGGCGACGACGGCGTCGAACACCCGCTGGTCGTCCCCGGCGGCCCGGAACGCCGCGTCCATCACCCGCGGCCAGCGGCTCACCCAGGAGGCCGTCGAGGAGTGCGCCAGGTGGGTGCCCAACCGGGCCCGCAGCGCCGTCCGGAAGACCCGACCGGCAGCGGACCCGTGGGCGGCCGCCGCGCCGGCGAGTGCGCCGGAGAGCACCGCGTAGAAGATGCCCTCGCCGGTCATCGGGTTGATCAACGACTGGGCGTCCCCGGCGAGCAGCACCCGGCCGTCGGGCAGCCGCGGCCGCCCGGTCGACAACGGCAGCCGGTGTGCCCGCAGCCCGGTCGGCTCGACGCCGGGGAGCAGCCGGTGCAGGCCCTCGAGCAGTGCGGCGCGGGTGGCGCCGCCGCTGACCAGCTCGCCGTAGCCGACGTTGGCCCGGCCGTCGCCGATCGGGAACGACCAGGCGTAGGCCGGCCAGCGCTGGTCGGTGGTGGTGATGACCTGCACGCCCTCCTCGGTGGCGGGGGCGTAGCCGCGGATGGCGATGGCCAGCCGGTCCGGTCGGTTCGGGCCGATCCCCAGCGCCCGGCGGACGACGGACTCGGCGCCGTCCGCCCCGACCAGGACGCGGGCCCGCAGCATCCCGTCGACGTCCACGCCGTCCGGCCCGGGCGTCACGCTGCGGACCGTGTGCCGGGCGAACACCGCGCCGGCGCCGAGGGCAGCGTCCAGGACGCGTCCGTCCAGCACCGCCCGGGGGACGACGACGGCCGGCCGGTGCATCGCGCGCTCGACGGTCCGGCCCGAGGGTGAGGTCAGCCGCAGCCGGGGGACGGCGGGAAACCCGTCGGTGAGCGCCTCGACGTCCACCCCGAGGACGGCGAGCACGTCGAGGGCCTCCGGCGCGATGCCGTCGCCGCAGACCTTGTCGCGGGGGAAGTCGGACCGGTCGAGCACCAGCACCGACGCGCCGTGCCGGCGGGCGGCCAGCGCGGTGGCCGCTCCTGCCGGGCCGCCGCCGACCACGACGACGTCCCAGGTCTGCACGGTTCCGACGGTAGAGGAGCCGGCGCGGTCGGTGCCCGGCGCCGGCGGGGTCGTGCCCGACGAGGGCCCGGTGGTCTGGTCGCCGGCTTCGCGCTCCCCGGCGAGGACACGGGTGCCCGCCCTGCCCGCCCGCGGGCACGCCGGGCGGGAAGGGCGCCGCCGACCTCGCTCAGCCCTGGGCCGGGCGGGTCCACTTCCGCTGCGGGTGCTGGTACCCCTCGAGGAACTCCAGCAGCCCGTCGGCGGTGTG
Organism: Klenkia sp.; assembly: GCA_025966215.1. Classification (GTDB taxonomy): domain Bacteria; phylum Actinomycetota; class Actinomycetes; order Mycobacteriales; family Geodermatophilaceae; genus Klenkia. The sequence continues at coordinate 6,136 of JAOPVM010000243.1, read as the reverse complement.
CACCACGCCGAGCGCGTCGAGCCGGCGCCCGTCGAGGTAGCCGTCGTCCACCATCCGGCGCAGCTGGGTGAGCAGCGGCTGCCAGAAGTCGTCGACGTCGAGCAGCAGGGTGGGCTTGGCGTGCAGGCCGAGCATGCCCCAGGTCCAGGCCTCGAAGAGCTCCTCGAGGGTGCCGGCCGCGCCGGGCAGCGCCACGAAGGCGTCGGCGAGGTCGGCCATCGCGGCCTTGCGCTCGTGCATGGTCGAGACGACGCGGAGGTCGGTCAGTCCGGGGTGGGCCAGTTCGTCGTCCACCAGGTGCTGGGGGATCACCCCGACGACCTCGCCGCCGGCGGCCAGCGCGGCGTCGGCGACGGTGCCCATCATCCCGACCCGGCCGCCGCCGTAGACGATGCCGACCCCGGCCCCGGCGAGGGACTGGGCGAACGCGGCAGCCGCGTGCTGGTGGGACGGCGGGCCGGCCTGGGACCCGGTGAAGACGGCGACGCGCATGGCCGCCAGCCTCGCAGACCGCAGCCAGGCCTCCCCCGGCAGGATGAGCCGCACTACAGGCCCGGGGATCCGACGCCGAGGAGAGTGCGTGACACCTTTGGCGACCCGCACCCGGGATGCCGACCGCGCCGCCGCTGTCGTCTTCCTCGGGGCCGCTGCCCTGCTGCCGTTCCTGCTGCTGCTGCGACCGCCCCCCGGTGGGCTGCTGGCGGCCTCCCTGGGCTGGCTGGTGGTCGTGCTCCTGGGCGGGCTGGGCGCAGCCGCCGGGCTCCTCCCGCACCGGCTCCCGGCGCGCACCTGGCCGGTGATGGCGGTGGGCGGGGTGGTCGTGGTGGTCGCGCTGCGGCCGCTGTTCCCGGGCACCCCGAGCCTGGGCTTCTCGGCGCTGTCCCTGTTGGTCCTCTTCGCCTCCAGCTGGCTGGACCGCACCACCGCCCGGGTGGTGACCGGCGGCGCCGTGGTGGCGGTGACCGTCATCGGGGCCACCACCTTCGAACCCGTGCTGGCCGTCCTGCACGTGCTGTTCGTCGCCGGGGCGCTGGTGCTGCTGCACGTGCTGCTGGTGCGCACCCGGGACGCCCAGGCCGAGCTGGTGGAGACCCTGCACCGGCTGGCCTCGGTGGACGAGGTGACCGGCCTGGTGTCGCGCACCGCGTTCCGGCCGGCCGCGCACGTGACGGTCGAGGACGCCGTCCGCGCCGGTCGGGACATCGCCCTGGTGCTGGTCGACGTGGACGACTTCAAGAGCGTGAACGACCGGTTCGGCCATCCGGTGGGCGACGCCGCCCTGCAGCACCTGGCCGAGGTGCTCCGGGGCGCCATCCGCACCGAGGACGCGGTGATCGGCCGGCTGGGCGGGGACGAGCTGGCGCTGCTGCTGCCCGGGTGCACGCGGGCGGTGGGGGTGGCCCGCGTGCAGGAGCTGCTCGCCGTCGTCCGGCAGAGCCCGCTCGCGCTGCCCGGTGGCGGCCGGCTGCCGTTGCGGGTGAGCGTCGGGCTCGCCGTCGCGCCCGACCACGGCCGGTCCTACGCCGAGCTCTACGCCGCGGCCGACGGCGCGCTGTACGAGGCCAAGCGGTCGGGGCGGGACCGGGCCGCCGTCGCGTGAGCGGAGTGCCACGGACGCGGGGACCGCGCCGCGGCACTCCACCGGGTCAGGAGGCGGGGGCTCCGTACGCGCGGGTGACCCACTCGGCGATGCAGACCGGCTTGTCGCCGCCCTCGCGCTCGATGACGACGGCGATGGTGTTCTGCACGCCACCGGCCACCTCCTCCACGTTCGCGAGGGTGGCCGTCGCCCGCACCCGCGAGCCCACCGGCACCGGCGCCGGGAAGCGGACCTTGTTCAGCCCGTAGTTCACGCCCATCACCGCGTCGGTGATCGTGTACGTCTGGGTGGCCAGCGGCACGAGCAGCGACAGCGTCAGGAAGCCGTGCGCGATCGGCCCGCCGAAGGGGCTCTCCGCCTTCGCCCGCTCGACGTCGACGTGGATCCACTGGTGGTCCTCGGTGGCGTCGGCGAAGGTGTCGACGGCCTCCTGGGTGATCTCGTACCAGTCGCTGGTGCCCAGCTCGGTGCCCTTGAGGCCCGGCAGGTCGGCGATCGTCGTGGTGGTGGTCATGCGTCACTCCTCGATGAGTACGTCTGTCGCAGGTCGGGCTTGCGGATCTTGCCGGTCGCGGTCCGGGGGAGCTGGTCGACGAACCGGACCTCCTGGGGCACCTTGAACCCGGCGAGCCGTTCCCGCAGCGCGGCACGCAGTGCGTCGGCGTCGGGCTCGGTGCCGGGAGCAGGGACGACGACGGCCAGGCCGACCTCGCCCCAGTGCGGGTCGGGCACCCCGATGACGGCGACCTCCTGCACCTCGGGCAGCTCGAGCATCGCGGACTCCACCTCGGCCGGGTACACGTTCTCCCCGCCGGAGATGATCATGTCCTTGTAGCGGTCCCGGATGGTCAGGTGGCCGTCCTCGTCGACCGACCCGGCGTCCCCGGAGTGGTACCAGCCGTCCACCAGCACGGCGGCGGTCGCCTCGGGGGCGTCCCAGTAGCCCTGCATCACGTTGGGCCCGGAGAGCACCACCTCGCCGATCTCGCCGGGCGCGCACTCGGTGCCGTCGGGCCGCACGACGCGGACGTCGACGAAGAACTGCGGCGTGCCGGCCGAGCCGGCCTTGGCCACGGCGTCCGCACTGTCCAGCATCGTGCCGGCGGGTGCGGTCTCGGTCATGCCGTAGGCCTGCTGCACGGTGATCCCGCGGTCCAGCCAGGTGCGCAGCAGCGGCAGCGGCAGGGGAGCCCCCGCCGCGGCGACCGTGCGCAGCGCGGACAGGTCGAGGGTCGCGAAGCCGGGCTGGCGGGCCAGGGCGTCCAGCATCGTGGGGACGGCGAAGAACGACGTCACCCGCTGCTCGCTGATCACCTGCAACGTCCCGGCCGGGTCGAACCCGCGCACCAGCACGACGCACCCGCCGCGCAGCAGGGTCGGGTTCACCGTGCCGTTGAGCCCGCCGACGTGGAACAGCGGGGCCAGGCCCAGCGTCCGCTCGTCGGGCCCGCCCTCCAGGCTGAGCACCTGGTTCAGGCACGCCCAGGTCGTGTTGCCGTGGGTGAGCACCGCGCCCTTGGGCTTGCCGGTGGTGCCCGAGGTGTACATGACCAGGCAGACGTCGTCGTGGGTCACCGGCTCGTCGCGGAGCACCGGCTCGGCGGCCGCGGCGAGGGTGGCCCAGTCCAGGGAGTCCGCCCCGCCCTCGAGCGGGGGTTCGGCGGCGATCCAGGTGCCGACGGCGGGCAGCTGGTCGCGCAGCACGTCGGCCGTCGTCCCGTGCTCGCGGCCGTGCACGACCAGCGACGCCCCGGAGTGGGCGAGCACGTACTGCGCCTCGGGCGGGGTGAGCCGGGCGTTGACCGGCACCCACACTGCGCCGAGCTGGCCGCAGGCGTAGAGCAGCTCCAGGCCGACCGGGTGGTTGGCGCCCAGCCAGGCCACCCGGTCCCCGCGCTGGACGCCGAGGTCGTGCAGCACGCTCGCGGCCCGGCGGACGGCGAGGGCGAACTCGCCGTGCGTCGTCGTCGTCCCCTCGAACCAGATGGCCGGCTTGTGCGGCGACATCCGCCGCCGCCGCTCGGGCCAGGACCCCAGCCCCTGGTTCCTCACGCCCGCACCCCTGTCATCGCAGCCCCAGGGCGACGATGGCGTTCTCCTTCATGATCAGCGGCACGACCTCGGGCTTCATCTCGAGCGTCGAGAAGTCGGCGATCCAGCGCTCGGGCCTGAGCAGCGGGTAGTCCGAGCCGAACAGCACCTTGCGCTTGAGCAGGCCGTTCGCGGCCCTGACCAGCTGCGGTGGGAAGTACTTCGGCGACCAGCCCGACAGGTCGATGTAGACGTTGGCCTTGTGCGTGGCGATGGAGATCGCCGAGTCCTGCCAGGGCACCGAGGGGTGCGCCATGATGATCGTCAGACCGGGGAAGTCGGCGGCGACGTCGTCGAGCAGCATCGGGTCGGAGTAGCGCAGCTTGATCCCGCGCCCGCCGGGCAGGCCCGCGCCGATGCCGGTCTGGCCGGTGTGGAACAGCGCCGGGACGCCGAGGCTCTGCAGCTCCTCGTACAGCGGGTAGACCGCCCGGTCGTTGGGCTCGAAGGCCTGGATCGACGGGTGGAACTTGAACCCGCGGACGCCGTGCTCCTGCACCAGCTTCCGGGCCAGCTGCACGCCGGCAGGCCCCCGCGCCGGGTCGACGGACCCGAACGGGATGAGGACGTCGGGGTGCTGCGCGGCGAGGTCGGCGATCTCCTCGTTGCTCAGTGCCGGGTGCCCGGTGGCATGCTCGATGTCCACGGTGAACACGACCGCGGCCATGTTCCTGGCCCGGTAGTCCGCCGCGATGTCGGGCACGGTCGGGTCGTAGGGGTCGCCCTTGAAGTACTGCGCGGCGGCGGCGTTGAGCTCGTCGTCCAGCGCGAGGTGGCCGTGGGTGTCGGCGTGCACGTGGGTGTGCACGTCGATGGCGACCAGGTTCTCCAGGTCCAGCTGCAGGCCGCTCACTCCTCCGCCTCGAACTGCTGGCCCACGGTCTGCGTCGAGCCCTCGAACCGCTGCGGCCAGATGTCGGCGATGGCCTCGGCCGACCAGCCGGTGCCGTCGGCGAACTCGACCACGGTCTCGACCGGGTGGGTCCACAGCGCCAGCCGGTCGCCGCCGATCCCGATGGCCTGGCCGGTGATGCCGGCGGCGGCGTCGGAGGCCAGGAAGGCGATCAGGCCGGCGACGTCCTGCGCCGAGCCGAACCCGAGCTGCTTGCGTGCGTAGGGCGGCAGCGGGTCGCCGTTCTTCAGCGCGCTGACGTAGGGCTCGAGGAAGGGGACGGTCTCGGTCATCGCGGTGGCCGCGACCGGGACGACGGCGTTCACGGTGATCTCGGCGCGGGCCAGCTCCATCGCCCAGGTGCGCACCATGCCGACGATCCCGGCCTTGGCCGCGGCGTAGTTGGTCTGCCCGAAGGTGCCGACCTGGCCGGTGGGGGAGCCGATGCAGATGATGCGGCCGCCGGCACCCTGCGCGCGCAGCGTCAGCGCGGCAGCCCGGGTGCAGGTGAACGTGCCCCGCAGGTGGGTGGTGAGGACGGCGTCGAACTGCTCGTCGGTCATCTTCCACAGCGTGGAGTCGCGCAGGATGCCGGCGTTGTTGACCAGCACGTCGAGCCGGCCGAACTCGGCCACCGCCCGGTCGACGAGGGCCTGCGCGGCCGCGCTGCTGCCGACCGGGACCACCTCGGCCACGGCGCTGCCGCCGGCGGCGGTGATCGACGCGACGGCGGCCTCGGCCACCTCCGCGTCGACGTCGTTGACCACCACCGCCGCACCGCGGCGGGCGAGTTCCTGGGCGTACGCGAGGCCGAGGCCCCGCCCGGATCCGGTGACGACGGCGACCTTGCCGGTCAGGTCCACGGGTTCTCCTCGGTGCGACAGCGGGTGTTCGCGGACCGTAGGGCGCTATCGTGGAGGTTGTCAACGATGGAGGTGTTCATGGGTCAGCCGCTGACCGACGACCTGGGGTTCCTGTTGTCCCGGGCCAGTGGGGCGCTCGTCCGGGCCACCAACACCGCACTGGGCGAGCACGGGCTGCGGGTCCGGCAGTACTCCGTGCTCGTGCTGGCCTGCGAGCGCGAGGACGGGGTGACCCAGCGTGAGGTGGCCGACGTGCTGGGCCTGGACCCCTCCCAGGTGGTGGTGCTGGTCGACGAGCTGGCCGACACCGGACGGGTGGAGCGCCGGCCAGGTCCGGACCGGCGGACCCGGCTCGTGGTCGCCACCCCTGCCGGCCGGCGGGTGTGCGAGGCGGCCGGTGCTGCCGCCCGAGCTGCTCAGGAGGGTCCCCTGGCCGGGCTCGACGACGGGGACCGGGACCGGTTGCGCGAGGTCCTCACCCGGGTCTGGGCGGCCAGCGGCTGACCTCGCCCCCACGGCCTTCCGTGTGGTGGAAGCGGTCTTCCCGGCCCGCCGTGGCGGCGGTCACCCTCGACCGGTCACCGTCGACGCCCCCGGGAGGGACCCCGCATGACCTCGATCGTCCGCAACCAGTGGTACGTCGCCGCCTACGGGCGGGAGATCGGCAGCGGCCCGGACCGGGAGGTCTTC
>JAOPVM010000235.1 GCA_025966215.1 Klenkia sp. | reverse complement strand
CGGGCGACGGCGCCGGGGATGTTCGCGACGCAGTAGTGCACGACGCCCTCCTCCACGTAGGTGGGTTCGGAGTGCGTGGTGGCCCGGCTGGTCTCGAAGCAGCCGCCCTGGTCGATCGCGATGTCCACCGCGACGCTGCCCGGCCGCATCGAGGCGATCATCTCCCGGGTGACCAGCGTGGGGGCCTTGGTGCCGGGCACGAGCACGGCGCCGATGACGACGTCGGAGTCCGCGACGTAGGCGGCCAGCCGGGCGCGGTTGGGCTGCACCAGGTCCAGCCGGCCCTGGAACACGTCGGAGAGGTACGCCAGCCGCGCGGGGTTGGTGTCGAAGACCCGCACGATGGCGCGCATGCCGACGGCGATCTTCGCGGCCTCGGTGCCCGACACCCCGCCGCCGATGATCGTCACCTTGGCCGCGGGCGTGCCGGGGACGCCGCCCAGGAGCAGGCCGGCGCCACCGGCAGGGCTCTCCAGGTGGTGCGCGGCGGCCTGCACGGCCATCCGGCCGGCGACCTCGCTCATCGGGGTCAGCAGCGGCAGCCTCCCGTCGGGGGTCTGCACCGTCTCGTAGGCGATCGAGTCGATCTCCCGCTCGACCAGGAAGTCGGTGAGCGACCGGTCGGCGGCGGCGTGCAGGTAGGTGAACAGCTGCTGGCCCCGCCGGAAGCGGTGGTACTCCGCGGGCACGGGCTCCTTCACCTTGACGATCAGGTCGGCGGGGAAGACGTCCTCGACGATCCGTGCCCCGGCCGCGACGTACTCCTCGTCGCTGAACCGGGAGCCCACCCCGGCCCCGGCCTGCACGAGCACCTCGTGCCCGTGGTGCACGAGCTCGGCGGCGCCGTCGGGCTGCAGGGAGACCCGCTGCTCGTTGTCCTTGATCTCGCTGGGGATGCCGATCAGCACGGGGGTCCTCCTGGTGGGGTGTGACGTGGCACCATCCACCCACCCGGTGCGGGTGAGGACCAGGGGAGTCGAACAAGTGCGCAGCGACGAGGGGCAGAACCGCAGAATGCGCCCCTTCCGGGGTCCGTGGCGGTGAGTCGCCGAACGCTGGACGACCTCGACCGCCGCCTCCTGGAACTCCTCCAGGCCGACGGACGACGCCCGAACAACCAGCTCGCCGCCGCGGTGGGCGTCTCCCCGTCCACCTGCCTGGCGCGGGTGCGGGCGCTGGTCGCCGACGGCGTGATCACCCGGTTCACCGTCGACGTCGACCCCGAGGTGCTCGGGCGGCCGCTGCAGGCGCTGGTGTCGGTGCGCATCCGGCCCGGCGCCCGGCACCAGCTGACCGCGTTCTCCGACCAACTGCGGGGGCTGCCCGAGGTGGCGCAGTTCTTCTACCTGGCCGGGGCGGAGGACTTCGTCGTGCACGTGCGGGCCCGGGACACCGCGCACCTGCGGGACTTCGTCACCGACCGGATCTCCACCCAGCCGATGGTGGCCGCGACGAACACCAGCCTGATCTTCGAGCACGAGCACCGATGAACCCCGAGGTCCCCTGATGGCGCGCCTGGTCTACTCCGCGATCTGCTCCCTGGACGGCTTCGTCGCCGACCGGGACGGTGACTTCGGCTTCGCGTTCCCCGACGAGGAGGTGCTCGCCTTCGTCAACGCGCAGACCGAGCACATCGGCACGTTCCTGCACGGGCGCCGGATGTACGAGCTCATGCGGGGCTGGGAGACCGACCCGTCCTGGGCGGACGGGGACGCCGGTTCGGCCGCGTTCGCCCGGCTCTGGCAGCGGATGGACAAGGTCGTCTACTCCACGACGCTCGACCCCGCCGGGATCCGCACCCGACGCACCCGACTGGAGCGGGCCTTCGACGCCGACGCCGTGCGTGCACTGGTGCACGCCGCCGAGCGGGACGTCACCGTCGACGGCCCGACGCTGGCCGCATCGGCGTTCCGGGCCGGGCTGGTCGACGAGGTGCACCTGATCCTGGCTCCGGCCGTCGTCGGCGCCGGCCTGCGGGCACTGCCCGACGACGTCCGGCTGGACCTGGAGCTGCTCGCCGAGCACCGGTTCGCCGGGGGCTTCGTGCACGTGCGGTACGCCGTCCGGCGCTGAGCCGGGTCAGAACTCGGTGCTGGTGCTCAGCTCCCGCCACCTCTCGAGCTCGGCGCGCCGGTCGTCCAGCACACCCTCGGCGGCGGTCACGGCGTCGGTGCCCAGGAGCAGCAGCGTCGGCGGGGCGGTGCCGGTCACGGCCTCGATCAGGGCGGTGGCGGCCTTGGCCGGGTCGCCGGGCTGGGTGCCGTGCGTGGTGTCGTGGGCCTTCCGGCGCTTGCCGGCGGTCCCGGCGTAGTCGTCGATGGCGCCGGCGGACTCCCCGATGGACCGACCGGAGAAGTCGGTGCGGAACGCGCCGGGCTCGACGACGACGACCTGCAGCCCCAGCGGTTCGACCTCGCGGCGCAGCGACCCCGACAACGCCTCCAGGGCCGCCTTGGTCGCGGCGTAGTAGCCCGAGCCGGGCGGGTGGATCTGCGCGCCGATCGAGGAGACGTTCACGACGGTGCCGCTGCGCCGGGCCCGCATGCCGGGCAGGGCGGCCTTCGTCACCGCGACCGGACCGAACACGTTGGTGGCGAACAGCTGCTGCACGTCGGCGTCGTCGGCCTCCTCCAGCGCGGCCCGGTAGCCGTAGCCGGCGTTGTTGACCAGCACGTCGATCGACCCGAACCGCTCCTCGGCGGCCTGCACCGCGGCGGTCACCGCGGCCGGGTCGGTGACGTCGAGGGCCACGGCCAGCGCGGTGTCCGGGTGCGCGTCCACCAGGTCCTGCACCGATCCCGGGTCGCGGGCGGTGACGACGGCCTGCCAGCCCCGCTCGAGGACGGCGGCGGCCAGCGCGCGGCCCAGGCCGGTGGAGCAGCCGGTGATGAACCAGGTGGGCACGGTGGGACTCCTTCGGGACACGGCGGCGAGGCAGTCCAGCTACCCGGGGGACCGCCCGCCAACCGGTGGCCCGGTCCGTGGGGGTCCTCCGTGGGGGGCCACGCACCCACGACCCCGCTCGGCTGCCGGCCGGCCCGACCGATGAGCCCGGCGCACGCGCTGGCGCCCCGGGCCGCCCGGCCCGAGCTCGAGGCACGACCGGTCTGACTCACACGTGCACGGGCTGCCCCGTCGCCTCCAGCACCGACAGCCACAGGTCCCCGCGGGGGTCGACCTGGTTGCGGGACGACGTCACCAACGGGATGGGCAGGTTGACGAAGCGGCCGTGCCAGCGGCCGGCGACCGCCGCCGTCCGGCCGGCCATGGCGGCGTGCACCGCGGCCTGGGCCAGACGCGTGCAGTAGACCGAGTCGTGGCTGTTGGCCGGGACGCTGCGGATGGCGTAGCCGGGGTCGACGTAGCGCAGCTGGAACTGCTTGCCGGCGGCGGTGAGGTGCCCGGTGAGCCGGTCGCGGAGCAGGGCGCCGATGTCGTGCAGCTTGGCGTTGCCCGAGGGGTCGGTCTCCTCGCTGCCGGCGAACAGCTCCTGCCCGGCGCCCTCGGCGACCACGATCAGCGCGTGGTTCTGCCGGTCCAGGGTGCGTTCCACGTGCGCCAGCACCCCGCGCTCGCCCTCCAGCGGCATCTGCACCTCGGGGATGAGCACCAGGTCGACGTCGTCGCTGGCCAGCGTGGCGTAGGCGGCGATGAACCCGGAGTGCCGGCCCATCAGCTTCACCAGACCGACCCCGCCCGGGTGCGAGCGGGCCTCGGTGGCCGCCGCCCGGATCGACTCCGCCGCCCGCCCGAACGCCGTCTGGAAGCCGAAGCTGCGGTCGATCCACGGGATGTCGTTGTCGATCGTCTTGGGGACACCGACCACCGCGATCGGCAGCCCGCGCCGCTGGCACTCCTCGGCGATCGTCTGCGCCCCGCGCAGCGACCCGTCACCCCCGACCACGAACAGGACGTCGATCCGGCGCAGCCGCAGCGTCTCGACCATCACCTTGGGGTCGTGGCCGCCGCGGGAGGTGCCCAGCACCGTGCCGCCCTGCTGGTTGATCCAGCGCACCGAGTCCGGCGTCAGCACCATCGGCTCCGCGCCGGTCGGCGTCAGGCCCTGGTAACCGTCCCGGAAGCCCAGCACCTGGTGCACGCCGTAGTGCTCGGCCAGCTCGTCGACCAGCCCGCGGATCACGTTGTTGAGCCCCGGGCACAACCCGCCGCAGGTCACGATGCCGACCTTGGTGCGCTTGGGGTCGAAGAACAGCTTGCGGCGCGGACCGCCGGGCTCGAACGTGGGCAGCTCCTCCACGGGGACGCCGCGACGCATCGCCACGCCCAGCGTGCCGTCCACCAGCACCCGGTCGTGCTCCCCGACGTAGTGCATCGACTCGCCGCGCTCGAGCAGCCCGCCGTCCAGCGGGGAGTGGAACGTGAGCTCGCCGAGGGTGCGTACCTCCAGGTCCGCCGCCGTGAGCTGCAGCTGTTCGCCCGTGTCCACGGGGTAGATCATCCCGGGTCGCTGTTGCGGGCCGGTCACGGGCACGCTGACCCCGTGCCGATGTCCCCCTACGTCGCCGGGATGCGCGCCCGGATCGGCGACGACCTGTTGCTCCTGCCCACCATCGCGGTCGCCGTGTTCGACGCCGACGGGCGCCTGCTGATGGCCGAACACGTCGAGGGCGGCCGCTGGTCGGTGATCGGTGGCGGTGTCGAACCCGACGAGGACCCGGCCGACGCCGCCCGTCGCGAGGTCGCCGAGGAGGTCGGCCTCGCCGTCGAGCTGCGGGGCGTCATCGGCGTCTACGGCGGCCCCGACTGCCGCAACCACTACGCCAACGGGCACGAGGTCGCCTTCGTCGCCGCGCTCTACGCCGCGTCGCCGGTGGGGCAGGTGCCGGGGACGACGGACGGCGAGATCAGCGCCACCGGCTGGTTCGACGAGCCCGGCGTCGCGGCCCTGGACACCCCCGACTGGACCCGCCGCGCCGTCCGGGACGCCTTCGGCTGGTGGCGGACGCGCGGAACAGCCGGTGAGCAGCCTCCGTTCGACCCGGCGTGACCTTCTCCCTCGCCGTGCTGGGCGACTCGATCGCCTACGGCACCGGTGCGACCAGCCCGGCCGACGCGATCGGCCCCAGGTTGGTGCGGGCGCTGGCCGAGGACGACGTCGA
>JAOPVM010000221.1 GCA_025966215.1 Klenkia sp. | reverse complement strand
CGGCACTCCTTCGCCACCCACCTGCTCGACGGCGGTGCGGACGTCCGGGTGGTGCAGGAGCTGCTCGGGCACGCCTCGGTGACGACCACCCAGGTCTACACGCTGGTGACCGTGGACCGGTTGCGCGAGGTCTACGCGACGAGTCACCCCCGCGCACTGCACTGACCTGCAGTGACGTCGCTCTCGGTCGAGTCTTGGTCACCCCGAGTGGTCACGGACGGCGCGTCGGCTGCCGATGACGTGTCCGTACGGCGACATGTCGACACGGCGAGCCTGCGCCGGACCCCTGGGTCTCGTAGCTAGGTTCGCCATGGAGAGCACCGCAGCACCCATGGGGAAGAGGCACCGAGGATGGCGACACCGGTCGTGACGAGCTCAGCCGTCGCGCAGCCGTACGCAGGCGACACGCCGATGGGCGTGCCCGCCGGCCGCGCCGACCCGGCGAAGGCCCGCCAGCGACCGCTGCCCGACCCCAAGCCGATCCACCGGCACGGCCCGGCCCGGATCGTGGCGATGTGCAACCAGAAGGGCGGCGTCGGCAAGACGACGTCGACGATCAACCTGGGTGCCGCGCTCGTCGAGCAGGGTCGCCGGGTGCTGCTGGTCGACCTCGATCCGCAGGGCGCGCTGTCGGTCGGGCTCGGCGTCCAGTCCCAGCAGCTCGAGCGCACCGTCTACAACGCGCTCATGGAGCGGCACACCACGCTGCGCGACGTGATCATCCGCGACGTCGGCCACGTGCGCGGCCTGGACCTGGCGCCCTCGAACATCGACCTGTCCGCCGCCGAGGTGCAGCTGGTCAGCGAGGTCGCCCGCGAGCAGTCGCTGCTGCGGGTGCTGGCCGAGGTGCGCCAGGAGTACGACTACGTGCTCATCGACTGCCAGCCCTCGCTCGGGCTGCTCACGGTCAACGCGCTCACCGCCGCGCAGGGCGTGATCATCCCGCTGGAGTGCGAGTTCTTCTCCCTCCGCGGGGTGGCGCTGCTGGTGGACACCATCGACAAGGTCAAGGAGCGACTGAACCCCTCCCTGGAGGTCGACGGCATCCTCGCGACCATGTACGACTCGCGCACCGTGCACGCCCGCGAGGTGTTCAGCCGGGTCGTCGAGGCCTTCGGCGACACCGTGTTCCAGACCGTCATCACCCGCACCGTGCGCTTCCCCGAGACCACGGTCGCCGGGCAGCCGATCACCACCTGGGCGCCCACCTCCACCGGCGCCGAGGCCTACCGCAACCTGGCCAAGGAGGTCCTGGACCTGTGACGCGTCGCCCCGTCCTCCCCGGCGCGAGCGAGCTGTTCTTCCGACGCACCGACGCTGCCTCCGGCGGCGCCGGTGGCACCGCGCCGGTCTCCGAACTGCCCTCTCTGGCCGCTGCGGCCGCCTCCCCGGCACTGCGCGGCAACGCCGGCCGCCGTCCGGCCGAGCCCGAGGCACCTGCTGCCACCGGGACCCCCGCCGTCGAGGCGATCCCCGCGGCCAGCCCGTTGCAGCTGGTGCGGGAGGCCCCCGTCGACGAGCTCGCCGGGATCCGGTCCACGCTGCCGGTCACCGGCCCGGCCACCCGCCGCCGGTCGACCCGCGAGCGCACCAAGCACGAGGAGAAGATCACCGTCTACTGCTCGGCCGAGGAGCTGCTGGCCATCGAGGGGGCCCGGCTGACCCTGCGCGGTCAGCACGGTGTCGTGGCCGACCGCGGGCGGATCGTCCGTGAGGCGTTGGCCGTGCTGCTGGCCGACCTGGACGCCCACGGCGAGGACTCCGTGCTGGTCCGGCGGTTCCGCAGCTCCTAGGGTCGTCGTCGTGATCACGTCGGCCGCACCAGCGACGGGGGCGGCCGACGACCGACGCTTCCAGGTGCGGCTGACGAACTTCGAGGGCCCGTTCGACCTGCTGCTGCAGCTGATCGGCAAGCACCAGCTCGACGTCACCCAGATCGCGCTGTCGCGGGTGACCGACGACTTCATCGCCCACCTGCACGGACTGGGCGACGTCCTCGACCTGGACCAGGCCTCGGAGTTCCTCCTGGTCGCGGCCACCCTGCTCGACCTCAAGGCCGCCCGGCTGCTGCCGGCGGCCGAGGTGGAGGACGACGACGACCTCGAGGTGCTCGAGGCCCGGGACCTGCTGTTCGCCCGGCTGCTGCAGTACCGGGCCTACAAGGAGGTCGCCGGGTTCCTCCGGGTCCGGGAGAGCGAGGCCGCCACCCGCTTCCCCCGCGACGTGGCGCTGGAGCCGCGGTTCGCCGCGCTGCTGCCCGAGGTGCTGCTCGGCGTCACCCCCGAGCAGTTCGCCTCGCTCGCCGCGCAGGCGCTCACCCCGAGGCCGCCGCCGACGGTGGCCACCGGGCACCTGCACGCCCCCGCCGTCAGCGTCGCCGCCCAGCTGCTGCTGGTGCGCAGCCGGGTGGCCCGCGCCGGGCAGCTGAGCTTCGCCGAGCTGACCGCGGACTGCGGGCACCGGCTCGAGGTGGTGGCCCGCTTCCTCGTGCTGCTCGAGCTCTACCGGCAGCGGCTGGTCGACTTCACCCAGGAGACCCCGTTGGGTGAGCTGTCGGTGCACTGGACCGGCCCGCGGCTGGTGGACGGCCGGCTGCCGGGGGAGGACGACGCGGTCCTGGAGGACCTCGCATGAGCTTCTCCTGGGAGCGGATCGCTGCCGAGCTCGCCGCCGCCGAGGCCGACGACCGGACCGGGCGCACCGCCGACCCGGCGGCCTGGGACGCCGCGGCCCGCGCGCTGGCCAC
>JAOPVM010000195.1 GCA_025966215.1 Klenkia sp. | reverse complement strand
CGCCTCGCCCATCGCCAGGGCACCGGCGGCCAGCGGCGGCAGGCCCTCGGCGTGCGCGGCGGACCGGAGGTCGACGACGGCGTGGTGCACCCCGAGGTCGCCCTCCACGGTGCGCCGGTGCACGGGCACCCCGACCGCCTCCCGGCGCAGCGCGGCCTGCTCGGGGTCCGGGTCGGGCACGCAGTAGACGTCGGTGGTGGCGCCGCCGACGTCGAGCGCGACCACGCCGGGGACGGTGGCGTCGGCGCGCAGCCCGGCCAGCACGACCACCCCGTCGAGCACCGCGTCGGGGGTGACCGCGCGGACCCACTGCCGCAGCCGGGGGTCGGTGGACAGCCGGTCGCCACCGATGACGTGCTCCAGGAAGACCGCCCGGATGCCGGCCCGGGCCGGCTCCGGGGCGAGCAGGCCGATGTCGGGCAGCACGTTGTCGCAGACGGTGACCGGCAGGCCGCCGTCCCGCAGCAGGTCCGCGACCTCGGCCTGGAGCTGCACGTTCCCGGCCAGCACGACCGGGACGGACCGGTCCCACCCGGCGAGGGCGCGGGCGTTGTGGCTGAGCACCGCGGTGTCCCCGCCATCGGTGCCCCCGACCAGCAGCAGCACGTCGGGGCGGGCGGCGGCCAGCGCGGCGAGGGCGCCGTCGTCGAGCCGGCCGGCGGCCACGTGCACGACCCGCGCCCCGGCGCTCAGCGCGGCGCGGTGTCCTGCCTCGGCGCTGATCAGCGCCTCGTACCCGACCACGGCCAGCCGCAGGCCCCCACCGGCACTGGAGCAGGCCCGTACGGGCACGTCCGGGAAGTCTGCGGTCGCGGTCAGCACGCCGCGGACGACGTCCTCCAGCGTGGTCGGCGCCTGGGCGGTGGCCAGCAGTGCCCCGGTGTCGGTGTCGACCAGGGCGGCCTTGGTGTAGGTGGAGCCGATGTCGACGCAGGCGAGCTCGCTCACCGGTCGACGCCGAGGCAGGCGTAGGCGGTGCGGGTGAGCAGCGCGACCACCTCGTCCCGGGGCAGCCCGCCGTCGTAGGTGGCCACCGACTGCACCGCGCCGATCGCAGCGTGCACCGAGGCCCGGGCCACGGCGTCGGTCAGCTCGGGGCGGAGCTCGGCGAGCACGTGCACCCACTCCTCGACGTAGTGCCGCTGCAGTCGGCGCAGCCGACGCCGGTCGGCGTCGGGCAGGCTGTGCACCTCGCGCTGGTAGAGCTGCAGCAGCGCCCGGTCGTCCACGGCGAACAGCACCTGGCCGTGCACCAGGTCGGCGAGCACGTCGCGCTCGTCCCGGCCCGATGCCCCGGCGTCCGAGGCGGTCTGCAGCAGCCGGTCCATCACGTCGTCCAGCAGCGCGACCAGCACCGCGGACTTGCTGTCGAAGTGCCGGTAGACCCCGGACCCGACGATGCCGGCGGCGCCTCCGATGTCGGCCATCGAGACGCCGTGGAACCCACGGTCGGCGAGCAGGTCCGCGGCCACCCGGAGGATCCGCACCCGCCGGTCGGGGTCGCGGGTGCGCACGCCACCCCCGTCGCTGGTCACCGCAGCAGTCTGACCGGCACCTCGAGGGTCCGGGAGCGCAGGTACTCCCCCAGCCCCTTCGCCTGGGGGTCGGGCCGGGTCGCCGAGGCCACGCCCTCCCCCAGCAGGCCGACGACGACCAGGTTCACCGCACGCAGGTGCGGCAGCTCGAACCGGCGGACGGCGAGACCGGCCGCCTCGGGCAGCAGCTCGCGGAACCGCTCGACGGTCATCGTCGCGGCCAACCACGCCCAGGTCTCCTCGTCCCGGGCCCAGAGCCCGACGTTGGCGTTGCCGCCCTTGTCCCCCGACCGCGCCCCGACCAGCCGGCCCAGCGGCACCCGCTCGGTGGGCCCGTCGTCGTCCCAGGCCGGCACCGGCGAGGACACCGGCGCGGGCACCGGACCCGACGGGGAGTGCCCGACCACCCGGGAGGTGCCGTCGGGGAGGACGACGACGTGCTCGACCAGGTCGCGGGGCACCAGGGCCGGCCAGTAGACCCCGTAGGCGCTCGCCGCCGACGGCGGGGTGGTGGTGTGGAAGCCGGCGTACCCGCCCAGGGCCAGCTGCATGGTCGCGTCGGAGAACCGCCGGCCGACCTTCTGCGCGTCGGGGTCCTTGACGGTGACCCGCAGGTGCGCGGTGGCGTGCGCGTTGAGGGTCGCGTCGGCGGTGTCGAAGCGGAGCAGCTGGACGTCGGTCTCGGCGAAGGAGTCCCGGCCGCCGAGGATGCCGAACAGCTCCTCTTCCGCCCAGGCCGCCTTCTCCTCGAGGTCGAGGCCGGTGAGCACCAGGGTCATGGTGTTGCGGTGGCCGCCGAGGTGGTTCAGCGCGACCTTGAGCCGGTCCGGGGGCGGCGCTCCGCGGGTGCCCGAGATCAGCACCCGGTCCGGGCCCTGCTGGGTGAGCTCGCAGGTGCCGACGTCGGCGACCACGTCGGGGTTGGCGTAGACCGGGGAGTCGATCTCGTACAGCAGCTGGGCGGTGACGGTGCCGACCGAGACCAGCCCGCCGGTGTCGGCGTGCTTGGTGATCACGCTGGACCCGTCGGCGGCGACCTCGGCGATCGGGAAGCCGGGGTAGCGGCGGTCGACGACCTCGTCCAGGAACGCGTAGTTGCCCCCGCATGCCTGCGGTCCGCACTCGATGACGTGCCCGGCCGCGACCGCGCCGGCCAGGGCGTCCCAGTCGGTGCGCGACCAGCCGTGCCACCAGGCCGCCGGGCCGACCACGACCGAGGCGTCGGTGACGCGACCGGTGACGACGACGTCCGCCCCGGCGCCCAGGGCCTCGGCGATGCCCCAGCCGCCCAGGTAGGCGTTGGCCGAGACCGGGTCGACCCCGGCATCGGCCAGCCGCTGCCCGGTGTCCAGGTGCGCCAGGTCCACGCCGTCGGCCAGCAGGTCCGGCAGGCGGGGCAGCAGGTCGTCGCCGTGCACGTAGGCCACCTGCGGGTGCAGCCCGAGGCGTTCGGCGAGCGCGCCGATCTGGGTCGCCAGGCCCGCGGGGTTCAGTCCGCCGGCGTTGCTGACCACCCTGATGCCGCGGTCGAGGCAGGTGCCGAGCACCTCCTCGAGCTGGGTGAGGAAGGTGCGGGCGAACCCGGTCTCGGGGTCCCGTCGGCGGGCCTTCCAGAGGATGAGCATGGTCAGCTCGGCCAGGTAGTCCCCGGTGAGGACGTCGATCGGGCCGCCCTCGACCATCTCCCGGGCGGCGGCCAGCCGGTCGCCGTAGAAGCCGGAGCAGTTGGCGATCCTGATCGGGTCCCGCGTCACGAGGGCTGCCGCCCCGGCCCGGGCGGGCCGGCGAAGGCCTGCGCGACGTCCAGCCAGTGGTCGGCGACCCGGCCGGTGGCGGTCAGGGCGAGGTCCGCGCGATGCCGGCGCTGGGTGACCAGCAGGCAGAAGTCCACGGCCGGGCCGGTGACCCGGTCGGCGGCGTCGGCGGGCCCCCAGGTCCAGACGGCGCCGTCGGGGGCGGCCAGCTCGACCCGGACCGGTGCCGACGGTGGGTCCTCGCCCCGCACCCGCAGGCTCCAGCCGTGGGTGGCCGCGCCCAGGTGGGCGATGTGTCGCAGTCGGGCAGTGGGCTCGCGGGAGGCGCCGACGGCGTCGACGACGTCCTGCCCGTGCGCCCAGGTCTCCATCAGCCGGGCGGTCACCGAGGACGCCGCGCTCATCGGCGGGCCGTACCAGGGCAGCACCGTGCCGGGGTCCAGCGCGCCGAACACCCGCAGGTACCCGGCGCGGGCGGCACGCAGCCAGCCGAGCAGATCGGCCGGGGCGCGGCCGCGGTGGGCCCGGGTGACCACCTCGGTGAAGTCGTCACCGTGCGCCATCAGCGCCTCGGCCTCGGCGCGGAAGCGGTCCGGGTCGACGGCCGCGGTGGTCGCGGTCTCGTCGAAGTGGGCCAGGTGCCCGACCTGGTCGGCCACCGTCCAGCCCTCTGCGGGGGTGGGGGTGGCCCAGGCGGCGTCGGGCAGCTCGGCGAGCAGCCGGTCCAGGTCGGCGGACTCGGCGGTGAGGTCGGCGACGAGCGCGCCCATGTCGACGGGCACGTCAGCGCCCCGTCCAGACCGGGGTGCGCTTGTCCCGGAACGCCGCCGGACCCTCCTGGGCGTCCGCGGACAGGTACACCGGTGCCCACAGCGCCTCGGCCTCGGCGTACGCGTCGGCGAACCGCGGCCCGGCCATCAGCCGCACGGTCTGCTTGCCCGCGGCGACCGAGAGCGGGGCGTTGGCCGCGATCCGCTCGCCCAGCGCCTGGGCGGCCTCGTGCAGCCCGGCGGCCGGCACGACCTCGTTGACCAGGCCGACCTCGTGGGCGCGCTGCGCGGTGATCGGGTCCCCGGTGACCAGCAGCTGCATGGCGATCCGCGGTGGGACGAGCCAGGACAGCGGGGCCGCCCAGGGTGCGCCGCGACCGACCTTGGCCTCGCTGATCGCGAACCGGGCGTGCTCGGCGGCCAGCACCAGGTCGCACTGCTGGGCGAGCAGGAACCCACCGCCGTAGGCGATCCCGTTGACCGCGGCGATCACCGGCTTGGTCAGCTCGACGGTCCGGCCGGGCTGGGGCACGAAGTCCGGCGGCGGCACGGTCAGACCGGTGTCGGCCATCTCGCGCAGGTCGCCGCCGGCGCAGAACGCCTTCTCCCCGGCGCCGGTGACGACCAGCACGGCGGCCCCGTCGTCGGCGGCGAAGCGCTCGAACCCCTCGGTGAGCAACCGCCGCACCTCGGCCGACAGCGCGTTGCGGGCCTCGGGCCGGTCGATGGTCAGCCAGGCGACCCGGCGGACCACCTCGTAGCGAACGACGGTCACGACTCCACCGCCGTCACCACGGCCAGCACGGCGCCGGTGTCGACGGTCTCGCCGGCCACCGCGTGCAGCTCGCCGACCACCCCGTCGGTGGGTGCGGCCACCACGTGCTCCATCTTCATCGCCTCCAGCACCAGCACGGTCTGCCCCGCGGTCACGGTGTCGCCCTCGGCCACCGCGACCCGGACGACGGTGCCGGGCATCGGGGCCAGCAGCGAGCCCTCCCCGGCCTGGCTGCCCGGCACCGGGAAACGGGGCACCTCGGTGAACGTCGTCGACCCGGCAGGGCCGTCGACGAACACCTCCTCGCCCACCCGGTGCACGGCCAGCGACCGGCGGACCCCACCGACGGTCAGCAGCACCCGTTCGCTGGTCACCTGCACGGCGCCGACGTCGAGCGCGGTGTCGCCGACGCGCACCCGCCAGCCGTCCCGGGTCCGCCGGTACCGCACCTCCAGCTCGTCGTCGCCGTGCGCGAGGACGGTGACCTGGTCCACGCTCGGCACGTTCCGCCAGCCGCTGGGCACCGGTCGCTGCACCCGGGCGGCGGCGCGGCGGGCCGCGGCGTCGGCGAGGACCACGGCCGCGGCGTGCAAAGCCACGACCTCGGAGTCGGGGACCGGCGAGGTCAGCTCGGGGTGCCGGTCCAGGTAGCCGGTGTCGATCTCCCCGGCCCGGAACTCCGGCTCCCGCAGCACGGCGACCAGCAGGTCGCGGTTGGTGACGATGCCGTGCACCCGGGTCTCGGCCAGCGCCCGGGCCAACCGCCGGCAGGCCTCGTCCCGGGTGGCCCCGTGCGCGATGACCTTGCCCAGCATCGAGTCGTAGTGCACGCCGACCACCGAGCCGTCGGCCACGCCGCTGTCCACCCGCACGCCGGGCAGGTCGGGGACGGCGAAGCGGTGCACGGTGCCGGTGACCGGCAGGTACCCGGCGGGCACGTCCTCGGCGTTGAGCCGGGCCTCGATCGCGTGTCCGGTGACCCGGGCGTCGAGCACCTCGGGCGGCAGCGGCAGGCCCTCGGCGACCTGCAGCTGCACCCGCACCAGGTCCAGGCCGGTGACCAGCTCGGTGACCGGGTGCTCGACCTGCAGCCGGGTGTTGACCTCCAGGACGAAGAAGTCGCCGTCCGGGGCGAGCACGAACTCCACGGTGCCGGCGCCGACGTAGCCGATCGCCTGCGCGGCGGCGACCGCGGCCTTGCCGAGCTGGGCGCGCAGCGCGTCGTCCACCGCGGGGGACGGCGCCTCCTCCAGCACCTTCTGGTAGCGCCGCTGGATCGAGCACTCCCGCTCGAACAGGTGCACGACGGTGCCGTGCGTGTCCCCGACGACCTGGACCTCCACGTGCCGCGGCCGCTCGACGTAGCGCTCCAGGAACACGGTGCCGTCCCCGAACGCGGACACCGCCTCGCGACGGGCGCTGTCCACCGCCTCCACCAGCCCGGCCGGCGCGGTGACGATCCGCATCCCCCGTCCACCGCCGCCGAAAGCCGCCTTGACCAGCACCGGGTAGCCGATCCGCGCCGCCTCGGCGGCCAGATCGGTGCCCTCCTCGACCACCACGCCGGGCAGCACCGGCACGCCGGCGGCCGCCATCAGCTCCTTGGCCGCGGTCTTGGAGCCCATCGCGTCGATCGCCTCGGGCGTCGGCCCGACGAAGACCAGCCCGGCCGCCGCGCAGTCCCGGGCGAAGCCGGCGTTCTCGCTCAGGAACCCGTAGCCGGGGTGCACCGCCTGCGCGCCGGTGGCCAGCGCCGCGGCGATCACCAGGTCCCCGCGCAGGTAGGTGTCAGCCGGGCTGGACCCGGGGAGCGCGACGGCCTCGTCGGCGGCGTGCACGAAGGGCGCGTCGGCGTCGGGGTCGGAGAACACGGCGACGGTGGCGACGTCCAGCTCGCGGGCGGTGCGCATGACCCGCAGCGCGATCTCGCCGCGGTTGGCGATCAGGAGCTTCGTGATCACGGCGCTCACATCCGGAAGACGCCGTAGCCACGGCGCCCCTCGATCGGGCCCGAGTGGGCGGCGGACAGGGCGATGCCGAGCACGGTGCGGGTGTCGCGCGGATCCAGCAGGCCGTCGTCGTAGACCTTCGAGGTGACGAAGAAGGAGTGCGACTCGGCCTCGATCTGGGCCTCGATGCCGCGGCGCCGTTCGTCGTCCGCGGCCTGGTCGAAGGGCCGCCCCGAGGCCTGTGCCGAGGCCTTGCCGACGATGGACATCACCCCGGCCAGCTGGGTGGCGCCCATGACGGCGAGCTTGGCGCCGGGCCAGGCGAACATCAACCGGGGGTCGTAGGCACGCCCGCTCATCCCGTAGTTGCCGGCCCCGAAGGACGCGGCGGTGTTGACGGTGATGTGCGGGACGGTCGAGTTGGTGACGGCGTTGATCATCTTGGCGCCGTCCTTGATGATGCCGCCCTGCTCGTAGCTCTTCCCGACCATGTAGCCGGTGGTGTTCTGCAGGAAGACCAGCGGGGTGTCGACCTGGTTGGCCAGCTGGATGAACTCGGCGGCCTTCTTGGCCTCCTCGCTGAACAGCACCCCGCGGGCGTTGGCCAGCACCCCGACCGGGAAACCGTGCACCGAGGCGAACCCGGTGACCAGGCTGGTGCCGTACTCGGGCTTGTACGCACCGAACCGGGAGCCGTCGACGACCCGGGCCAGCACCTCGCGGGGGTCGAAGGGCACCCGGATGTCGGCCGGGGCGATGCCCAGCAGCTCGTCGGGGTCGTACAGCGGCTCGTCGGCCGGCACCGTGGGGCCGGGGCCGTGCTTGCGCCAGTTGAGCTCGGACAGGATCCGCCGGCCGATCCGGATCGCGTCCCGCTCGTCGACGGCGAAGTGGTCGGCGACCCCGGAGACCCGGGCGTGCATCGCCGCGCCGCCCAGCTCCTCGTCGTCGGCGTCCTCACCGGTGGCCATCTTGACCAGCGGCGGGCCGCCGAGGAACACCTTGGCCTGCTGGTCCACCAGCACCGAGTAGTCGCACATGCCGGGCACGTACGCGCCCCCGGCGGTGGAGTTGCCGAACACCAGCGCGACCGTCGGGACGCCCATCGAGGACAGCTCGGTGAGGTCGTGGAAGATCTGGCCGGCGTTGACGAAGAGGTCGGCCTGGCTGGGCAGGTCCGCGCCGCCGGACTCGACCAGGTTGACCACCGGGAGCCGGTTGCGCCGGGCGATCTCCAGGGCGCGCAGCGTCTTCTTCAGCGAGATCGGGTTCATCGCCCCGCCGCGCACCGTGGGGTCGTGCGCGATGAGCACGCACTCCACCCCGGAGACGACCCCGATGCCGGTGACGATGCTGGCCCCGACGGTGAACTGCGTGCCCCAGGCGGCCAACGACGACAGCTCCAGGAAGGCCGCGTCCCGGTCGAGCAGCAGCTCGATGCGCTCCCGGGCGAGCAGCCGGCCGCGGCTGCGGTGCCGGTCGGCGTAGCGCTGCCCGCCGCCGGCGCGGACCAGGTCCAGCTGGTCCTCGAGCTGGTCGAGCACGGCCAGCGAGGCGGTGCGGTTGGTCCGGTACTGCTCGCCGCGGGTGTCCAGCAGCGAGGTCAGCACGGTGCCCTCGGTGACCCGGGGGTCGACGGAGACGGTCACGCGGTCACCTCGCGGTAGTGGTCGGCCAGCCGCTGGCGCAGCACGTTCTTCTGCACCTTGCCGGTGGAGGTGCGCGGCAGGTCGTCGAGCACGACGACGGCCTTGGGCACCTTGTAGCCGTCCAACCGGGTGCGGACGGCGGCCAGCAGCGCGCCGGTGTCGATCGACGCCCCGGGCCGGGCCACGACGACGGCGGTGATCGCCTCGGTCCACCGCTCGTGCGGCAGGCCGACGGCGACGACCTCGGCGATGTCGGGGTCGGCGGCGTAGAGCGCGCGCTCGACCTCGATCGAGGCGACGTTCTCCCCGCCGGTCTTGATCACGTCCTTGGAGCGGTCGGCGAACCAGAGCACGCCGTCGTCGTCGAAACGGCCGATGTCCCCGGAGTGGAACCAGCCGTCGGCGAACGCGGCCTGCGTGGCGGCCGGGTCGTGCAGGTACTCGGTGAGCGCCTGGGGGCTGCGGTAGACGATCTCGCCCTCGCTGCCGGTGGGCACCCGCTCCCCGTCCGGGCCCACCAGGGCGACCCGGACGCCGACGGTGGGCGTGCCGACCGCGCCGGCGTGGCTGAGCTGGTGCTCGGGCCGGAACAGCGTCGTCGTCGGGCTCATCTCGGTCTGCCCGAACAGCAGGAAGAACTCGCAGCCGAACACGTCGATCGCCCGGCGCAGCTGCGCCTCGGGCATCGGCGCCATGGCGTAGCAGGCCCGGCGCAGGGTGGACAGGTCCCGGTCGCCGATGTCGGGCCGCTCGGTGAGCGAGCGGAACATCATCGGCAGGCCGAAGACCTGGGTGACCTGCTCGGCCTCGACGGTGGCCAGGAAGCGGTCGGCGTCGAACCCGCGGTGCACCACGATCGTGGCGCCCAGCAGCACGGCCGGGGTGCAGAAGCAGTTGAGCTGGGCGGTGTGGAACATCGGCATCATCGCGATGAACCGGTCCTCGTCGGTCCAGCGGGCCTCCAGGGCCATCGTCATCGACTCGACGTAGACGGCCAGGTGGTTGCCCACCACGCCCTTGGGCGCCGAGGTGGTGCCCGAGGTGTAGAGGTAGGTCAGCGGCGCCCGGTCGGCGACCAGCACCTCGACCGGGCCGGCATCGGGGCCGGTGAACGCCTCGAGCGTGGTCGTCGTCCGGCCGGCGAGGACGTCGGGCACCGGGCCACCGGTGCCGGGGGCGACCACGACGTCGGTGACGCCGTCCACGTCGGTGAGCGCCTCGCCCACCCAGTCGGCGAGCTGGGCCTCCAGCACGACCCCGCGGACCCCGGCGTGCCCGAGGACGTAGCCGGCCTCGGCGGCCCGCCACCCCAGGTTCAGCGGCACACAGACCACGCCGGCCTTCGCGCAGGCGTAGTAGACGGCCAGGAACTCGGCGCTGTTGCCGCTGGCCAGGCCCAGGGAGTCGCCCGGGGCGTAGCCCCGGTCGACGAGGGTGTGGGCCAGCCGGTCGGTCCAGTCGTCGAGCTCGCGGTAGGTGATCCGGCGGTCCCCGTCGACGAGGGCGACCTTCGACGGCATCCGGTCCGCGGTGCGGGTCAGGGTGTCGCCGACGTTGACCCGGTGGACCAGGTTGTCCTGCAGGGGGGTGACGGGCACGGGGCTCTCCTCAGTACGAGCGGGGCAGGCCGAGGGTGTGCTGGGCGACGAAGTTGAGCACCATCTCCCGGTTCACCGGGGCGATCCGCAGCAGCCGGGCCAGCCCCCAGTACGGGACCAGCCCGTACTCGGTGGACAGCCCGTTGCCGCCGTGGGTCTGGATCGCGGCGTCCACCGCACCGAGCGCGGCCTCCGCGGCGGCGTACTTGGCCATGTTCGAGGACTCCCCGGCGGGCAGGCCCGCGTCGTGGGTCCAGGCGGCCTTGCGGGTCATCAGCGCGGCCAGCTCGGTCTCGATCGCGGCCTTGGCCAGCGGGTGCGAGACGCCCTGGTGCGACCCGATCGGGGCCTTCCAGACGGTGCGCTCGTTGGCGTAGGCGGTGGCCTTGCCCAGGGCGTACCGGGCGATCCCCACGCAGAGCGCGGCACCGGTGATCCGCTCGGGGTTCAGCCCGTGGAACACCTGGGCGAACCCGGCACCGACCTCCCCGACGACCATCTCCGGGCCGACCCGGACGTCGTCGAAGAACAGCGTGAACTGGCGCTCGGGGAGCATCGCGTCCACCGGCAGCGGCTGCGGGACCAGGCCCGCCGCGTCGGTGGGCACCAGGAACAGCGACATCTGCGCCTTGCCGCTGACCTCGTCGGTGCCGGTGCGCGCCACGACCATCAGCGCCTGCGCCTCGTCGACGCCGGAGATGTAGTACTTGGTGCCCGAGATCAGCCAGTCCTCGCCCTCGCGGCGGGCGGTGGTGGCGAGCTGGTGGCTGTTGGACCCCGCCCCGGGCTCGGTGATGGCGAAGACCACCTTGGACGTGCCGTCGGCCAGGCCCGGCAGCCAGCGCTGCTTCTGCTCGGCATCGCCGAACCGGGTGATCACCTCGGCGGAGATCGCCGCCGACACCAGGAGCAGCAGCATCGGGCAGCCCTGCGCGGCGATCTCCTCGCAGACGATCGCGAGCTCGACCAGCCCACCACCCCCGCCGCCGAACTCCTCCGGGACGTTGATGCCGATGAAGCCGCCCCGGGCGAGGTCGGCCCACAGCTCGGTCAGCGGCTCGTGCGTGGCCGCGTGCTCGGCGTAGTAGGCGCCGCCGTAGCGGGCCGCGATGGCACCCACGGTCTCGCGCAAGGCCTGCAGCTCGGGCTTCTCGGCGAACTCCATCGGGCGCTCCCATGTGATCGGTCGTTCACTACCCCCGCACCGTAGCCGACCGCCTCGCCCGCAGCCAAGACCCGATGTGCACCGGCTCACACCGCACCCTTGACGGGAGGGTGCCGAGTGGTCGACGGTTCACTCCCGACGACGCCGTGCGAGGACGCCCGGCCGGGGACGAGGAGCGCGCGTGGCCATCGACGTGGACAGCCTGTACGACCGCCGGGCCGACGACCGGTGGAACCGGACGAGCGTCGGTGACGTGCTCGAGCGGCTCACCTACAGCCGGCCCGACCGGGTGGCGATCACCGGCTGGGCGGGCGCGTTCGGCGACCCGGCGTTCGAGCGGCTGACCTACCGGGAGGCCGCAGGGCTGGTGGACCGGATCGCCAACGGGCTGCTCGCGGCCGGGCTGGTGCGCGGGGACCGGGTGCTGCTGGTCTGCGAGAACTCCGTCGAGGCGTACCTGACCAAGCTCGGCGCCGCCCGGGCCGGGCTGGTGTCGGTGCCGCTCAACCCGTCCCTGTCCCCCGACGTCGTCCAGCAGCTGGTGGAGCTCGCCCAGCCGCGGTTCGCCGTCGTGGACGCCGAGCTGTGGGAGCACGTGCGCCCGGCCTTCGAGGCCTGCGACCTGGCCGTGGACGTCACGGTGACCATCGGCGGCGGCCCGGTCCAGGGCAGCGTCTCCTTCGGCGACTTCACCACCGCCCAGTCGGCCGCGGAGGCCGAGGCCACCGTCCACGGCGACGACATCTGGGAGATCCTCTTCACCTCCGGGACCACGGCGCTCCCCAAGGGCGTGATGCTGTCCCACCACTACGCCCACCAGGCGGCGCTGGGCTACGCCCTGTCGCTCACCCGGGGCATCCCGGTCGAGGCCGACGTCGTGCAGGTCGCCTTCCTGCCCGTGGTGTACCACGTGGCCGACCAGATCCTGTCGCTGTCGGCGTTCCTGGCCGGTGGCCGACTGGTCGTCGGCCGCCGCCCGGTGCCGGCGGACATGGCCGCGGCGGTCGTCCGCGAGGGCGGGACGGCGGTCTGGGGCGGCTCACCCCAGCTGGTCAAGGCCTTCGCCGCCGAGCTGGCCGCGGTGTCCGGACCCGGGACCAGCTCCCTGCGGGTGGTCGTCTACGGCTGGGGCGCGGTCGAGGTCGGCGTCCGGGACTCCCTGAAGGCGACCTGCGGCGACGGTCTGACCCTGGTCGGCATCTTCGGGCAGACCGAGGCGATCAGCTGCCACCGTTTCTGGCCCGACGTGGAGGACGCGAAGTACCGGGGCGCCGGCTCGTCGGTGAACTACGTGGGCATCCCCAGCCCGCTGCTGGCCTCCACGGTCATGGACGTCGACGGCAGCTCGTTGCTGGACTCCCCCGGCGTCCCCGGCGAGGCCGTCTACCGCTCACCGGTGGTCACCGCCGGCTACTACCGCGACCGAGCGGCCACCGAGGAGGCCTTCCGCCACGGCTGGTTCCACTCCGGGGACAGCTGCGTCGTCGACGAGGACGGCCTGCGGATCATGGTCGACCGGTACAAGGACATCATCAAGAGCGGCGGGGAGAACGTCTCGAGCATCCGGGTCGAGGCCCTGCTGCACGAGCACCCGCAGGTCACCAAGGCCGCCGTGGTGGGGCTGCGACACGACCGGTGGGGCGAGGCGGTGACCGCCGTCGTCGTCCGCGCGCCCGGGGCGACGGTCACCGAGCACGAACTCCTCGACTGGTGCCGGGAGCGGCTGGCCGGGTTCGAGACGCCCAAGGCGGTGCTGTTCAGCGACGCCCTGCCCGAGACCGTCGGCGGCAAGGTGCTCAAGTACGAGCTGCGCCGGGCGATGGCCGACCTCTACGACGACGCCGCCGCCGACCTCTCCGCCGTCCCCCGCTGACGCGGCAGAGCCCGGCGTCCGCAGGGACGCCGGGCTCTGCTGTCCGGCCCCTCGCAGGGCCCCGTCCCGCGCGGAGCGTGGGCTGGGGGGCGAGGGGTCCTTCTTCAGTGCTGGACGGCCTGCTCGGCGCCGATGCCGGTCAGCGACCGGACCTCGAGCTCGGCGTACTTGTCGACGTCCGGCTTCTCCTTGGAGACGATCGTGCCCAGCCAGCCCAGGAAGAAGGCCAGCGGGATGGACACCAGGCCCGGGTTGTTGAGCGGGAACCAGGAGAAGCCGTCGCCCTGGATGAGCGAGGGAGAGACCCCGGTGACCGGGTTGACCGGCGCCCCGGACACGACCGGTGAGAACAGGATCAGCACCAGGCAGCTGATCAGCCCGCCGTAGATCGACCACAGCGCGCCCTGGGTGGTGAAGCGCTTCCAGAACAGCGTGTAGAGGATCGTCGGCAGGTTCGCCGAGGCGGCGACGGCGAAGGCCAGCGCCACCAGGAAGGCGATGTTCAGCCCGGCCTGCAGGGCCAGGATGCCCAGCCCGATGGCGACGGCGCCGATGACCACCGAGGTGATCCGGGCGACCCGGACCTCCTGCTTGCCGGTGGCCGCCCCCTTCTTGATCACCGAGTTGTAGACGTCGTGGGCGAAGGACGCCGACGCGGTGATGGTCAGCCCGGCCACGACGGCGAGGATCGTGGCGAACGCGACCCCGGCGATGATGCCCAGCAGCACGGTGCCGCCGAGCTCGAAGGCCAGCAGCGGTGCCGCGGAGTTGACCGCGCCGGGGGCGGCGAGGATCTCGTCGGCCCCGACCAGCGCGCCGGCGCCGTAGCCGATGACCAGGCTGAACAGGTAGAAGAACCCGATCAGCCAGATCGCCCAGACCACGGACTTCCGGGCGTCCTTCGCCGTCGGCACCGTGTAGAAGCGCATCAGCACGTGCGGCAGGCCCGCGGTGCCCAGCACCAGCGCCAGGCCCAGGGACACGAAGTCCAGCTTGGAGGTGCCGGTGGCGCCGTACTGGCCCATCGGGGAGAGCACGTCGCGCGGGGTGGCCTGCGCGGACGCGGTGTCGGCCGCACCACCGAGCAGCGAGGACAGGTTGAACCCGTACTTGCCGAGCACCCAGATGGTCATCACGAACGCACCGGCGATGAGCAGCGTCGCCTTGATCAGCTGCACGTAGGTGGTGCCGCGCATGCCACCGACGAGGACGTAGAAGATCATCAGCGCGCCGACCACGACCACCGTGGCCGCCTGGGCGCCGGCGCCGCTGACCCCGAGCAGCAGGGTGACCAGGCCACCGGCCCCGGCCATCTGGGCGAGCAGGTAGAACAGCGAGACGGCCAGCGTGGACAGCGCGGCCGCGGTGCGGACCGGGCCCTGCCGCATCCGGAAGGCCAGGACGTCGGCCATGGTGAACCGGGCGGTGTTGCGCAGCAGCTCGGCGACGAGCAGCAGGGCGACGAGCCAGGCGACCAGGAAGCCGATCGAGTACAGGAAGCCGTCGTAGCCGTAGACGGCGATGGCCCCGGCGATGCCCAGGAACGAGGCGGCCGACAGGTAGTCCCCGGCGATGGCCAGGCCGTTCTGGGTGCCGGAGATGTTGCGCCCGGCGGCGTAGTAGTCCGCGGCGCTGGTGTTGTTGCGGCTGGCCTTGAACGTGATGACCAGCGTGATGAGGACGAAGACGCCGATGATCGAGATGTTGATGACCGGCTCGCCGATGGTCTCCGGGGTCATCGCGGGTCACCCCCCTGGAACTCGTGCGTCTCGAGCCGACCGCGCATCTCGTCGGAGATCGGGTCGGTCTGCCGGGTGGAGTAGGCCACGTAGAGCTGGGTGATGAGGAAGGTCGTCACGAACTGACCCAGACCCAGCAGGATCCCCAGGTTGACGTTGCCGAAGACCTGGGTGTTCATCAGCTCCACCGCGTACGTGGAGAGCAGGACGAACAGCAGGTACCAGGTCAGGAAGGCCACGGTCATGGGGACGGCGAACCGTCGGAAGCGGCGCCGCAGCTCGGTGAACTCCGGGGAGTCCTGGGCGCGGCGGTACTCCTCGGGGGTGAGGAGCCGGCGTTCGGGCTGTGTCACGGGGTCCAACCTCACTGTGGGTCCACTGTGTGTGAGCGCTCACACTAGGGGTACCGCCGGCGGTTCCGGAACGACCCGCCGGGACCCGTCGCGGCCTGGCCGGGAGCGAACTCGTCACCTGCGGGCAACGCGGGGGTGATCCGCGGACGGTCCACTGGTGCATGGCCCTCTCGAGGACTGTCCCCTCCCCCGGCTCCACCGGCTGGTTCCCCGTCGCCCGCGCCGACGACGTCGGGAGCACCCCGCTCGCCGTCGGCGCCGGCGGGCGGCCCTACGTCGTCCTGCGGCTGCGGCCCGGCGCCGAGGTCACCGCGCTGTCGGCCCGCTGCCCGCACCGGCTCACCCCGCTGACCAGCGGATCCGTCGTCGACGGCACCCTGCGGTGCGCCCACCACGGCTGGCGGTTCACCACCGACGGGCGCTGCGTGGACATCCCCTCCCTGGGCGCCGACGGCACCCCGCCCCCACGCGCGGACCTGTCGGCCCCCTGGGCGGTCGAGGAGCGCGACGGCTGGGTGTGGATCGCCCCGGAGCGGACCGTCCACCACCGCCCGCCGCGGGCCGGGGCACAGACCACGGCCGACCCGGTCCCGGCGCTGCCCGGA
>JAOPVM010000176.1 GCA_025966215.1 Klenkia sp. | reverse complement strand
TCACCGCGGTCGCCCTCGGCCTGGGTGGGTCCGGTGCTCGGCCGGGTACCGCCGGCCCCGGGCGCTCGGTGCGCGCGCCGCGGGACGCCGCCGAGCTGACGGCGTCCCTCGCGCTCCTGCTGGTCGGGCTCTCCGCGGCCGGACCGGGCCTGTCGGACTAGGTCGTCTTCTGCTCCTTCGGCTCCGCGCGCGCGTCGAGCTGGATCTCCTTGTCCGCCCGCGGCACGCCCTCCTTCATCTCGATCGTGCGCTCCCGCTCGGCGTCCAGCTGCAGGCCGATCAGCAGCACCAGGTTGGTGATCCACAGCCAGACCAGGAAGACCACGACGCCGGCGAGGGCGCCGTAGGTCTTGTTGTAGCTGCCGAAGTTCGCCACGTAGAAGGCGAACAGCGCCGAGGCGACGATCCAGACGACGAGGGCGAACGCGGCGCCGGGGGAGACGAAGCGGAAACCACGGAGCCGGACGTTGGGGGTCGAGTAGTAGAGGATCGCGATCATGATCGCCACGATCACGACCATCACCGGCCACTTGGCGATGTCCCAGACGGTGGTCACGGTGCTGCCCAGCCCGAGTGCCTCGCCGATCGCGTCCACGATCGGGCCGGTGGCCACCACCGACAACGCGATGAGGGCGACGAACAGGATGCCGATCAGGGTGATCAGCAGCTGCAGCGGCTTGAGCTTGTAGAACTTCCGCCCCTCGGGGGTCTCCCAGATGACGTTGGCGGCGCGGGTGAAGGCCCCGACGTAGCCGGAGGCGGCCCACAGGGCGGTGGCCAGACCCACGATCAGCGCGATCCCGGCGGTGGCGGTGCTGCCGGCGAGCTGCTCGATGACGCCGCTGAAGGTGTCCGCGGCGCTACCGGGGGCGATCTGCTGCAGCAGGGTGGTGAGCGCGTCGCTGATCTGCCGGGGCTCGAAGACCAGGCCGACGACGGAGATCATCGCGATGACGGCGGGGAACATCGCCAGCACGAAGTAGTAGGTGAGCGAGGCCGCCCAGTCGGTGAGGTTGTCCTCGCTGGTCTCGGTGATCAGTCGCTTGAAGGTGCCCGCGGTGGTCGGTCTGCCCACGGCCCCGCTGGGGGCGTGGTCGGCCCGTCCGCCGTCGGAGATCTGGTCGTCCTGGGGCACCGGGTCCGGCTCGGTGCCGCCGTCACGTGCTCGGGTGCTGGCGATGGGGTGCTCCGGTGGGTCGAGGGCTGGGTCCCTCGGGGCCGTGCCCCTGCCGGATCAGGTCGAACCCGTTTCAGCGGATCCCGGACACCGGGGACCACTCGCCGGCCCGAGCGCAGGCGCGCTCCACCTCGGCCAGCTCGTCCGGCCGGCGCTCCCGACCGCCGCGGCGGTCGGACACCAGACCCCAGACCGCGACCAGCCCGGTGACCAGGGCACTGCCGGCCCCGAGCAGGGCGACCACGGTGAACGAGCCGCTGCTGGGGAGGCCGGTGGCGTCGGCGGAGCCCGCCACGACGGTGATGATGAGCGCGCTGGCCAGCGCGCTGCCGACCGAGCGGGTGATCGAGTTGACCCCGTTGGCGACGCCGGTCTCCGAGGGCTCGACGGCCTGCACGACCAGGGCCGGGAGTGCGGCGAAGGCGACGGTGACCGCGAGCTGGGTGGTCAGTCCGACGAGCACCACCACCCACGGCGTGGAGCGGGCGGCGGCGAAGAGCACGAACCCGAGCAGCCCGGAGCCCGCGCCGATGAGCAGGGTGGCCTGACCGCCGATCCGGTTCACCACGGTGCCGGCGAAGGGGGCCAGCAGCACGCCGACGATGCCGCCGGGCAGCAGGTAGACCACGGCCGCCTCCAGCGTGCTGGCACCGAACCCGTAGCCGGCCGCCGCGGGCACCTGGACGAACTGGGTGACGGCGAGGAAGGAGGCGAACAGACCGAACCCGGTCATCAGCCCGGCCAGGTTGGGCACCAGCATCCGGCGGTCGGCCAGCAGCTGCGGGCGGACCAGCGGGTGGGTGCGCCGGCGCTGCAGCGCCACCCACCCGGCGAGGACGACGACCGAGGCGACCAGGCTGCCCAGCGTGCGTGGGTCGGTCCAGCCCCAGGTGTGGCCCTGCGACAGCGGGAGCAGCAGCAGCACCAGGCCGGCGCCCAGCACGACCGCGCCCCACCAGTCGACCCCGCCGGTGGCGGCGGGCTCGCGGGCGGGCAGCACCCAGGCGGCGAGGGCCAGCGCGACGACGGCGATGCCGAAGCCCAGCCAGAACGGGTGGTGGTAGTCCCCGCCGTCCCGGGTGAGCAGGCCGGTGACCACCAGCCCGATGACGCCGCCGACGGCCAGCGTGCTGGACACGATGGACATGGCCACGGTGAGCTTCTCCGCGGGCAGCTCGCGGCGCAGGATCGAGATCGACAGCGGGAAGAGCCCGTAGGAGGCGCCCTGCAGCACGCGGGCGACCAGCAGCAGCGGCAGCGAGGTCGTCAGCACCGCCAGCAGGGTCCCGACCGCGACCACGCCCAGCACGCCCAGGACCACCCGGCGCTCGCCGAGGGTGTCCCCGAGCCGGCCGATGACCGGGGTGAGCACGGCCGCGGCGAGCAGGTTCGCCGTCAGCACCCAGCCGGCCGCGCCGGCGCCGACCCCGAGCTGCTCCCCGATGACCGGGAGGATCGGCACGACGAGGGACTGCAGCAGGGACAGCGTGGTGACCGAGAGCGCCAGGGTCAGCACCAGCAGCCCGGGAGCAGGGGTGCGGGAGCGCACGGGGACCTCCGAGGTTCGACGGACGGTGGTGACCGTCCCCCGTGATGACACCACGGAGTGGGGTGCAGGGGGCAACCAGAAGCGACGGAGGTCCTCGGCTGCGGCGTTCCTCACGCGGAGTTCACGTGTTTTCCTCCGACCGGGGGGGTTCGGCCGCCGTCGGGCCGGGCACCACTGTCACCGACGAGACGCCGCCGGGGCCCGCCCCGGTGGCAACCGCACTGCAGCTGGGGGTTGTTGTTCCGATGGTGTTCTGGCCGGCCGTGGCCCTGCTGGGCTTCCTGCTCTTGACCGCCCTCGTGATCGCACTGGGATCGCGGTCCACTGCCCGCTACGAGCAGGAGCGCCGCGCGACCGCCGCCGCGCGCACGTCGCCGGAGGCCGCTCCCCTCGCCGCCTGACAGCACCACCCGACGGCCGCCGGTCCCTCCCGGGACGGCGGCCGTCGTGCTGTTCAGAGCCAGTCGGGCCGGGCGTCCAGGGTGGTGCGGTCCAGGCTCGCGAGCAGGTCGAACTGCGGGCCGGTGCGCGGCAGCTCGTAGCGCTGGAAGTAGCGGGCCGCGGCCCGCTTGCCGGCGTAGAAGTCCCCGTCCTGGTCGCCGGTGGCCAGGACCTGCTCCAGCCACAGCCAGCCGACGACGACGTGCCCGACCGCCTCCAGGTAGACCGTCGCGTTGGCCAGCGTGACGTCGGGGTCACCGGCCGACCACAGCGTCGCCGTCACCTCACCCACCCGGGCCACCGCGGCGTCGACGTCGGCGGCGAGGTCGGCCCACTGGGTGCCCGCGGCGCGCGCCGTGGTCGCCGCGATGGTCTCGGCCAGCACCCGCAGGCCCGCGCCGCCACCGGCGACCACCTTGCGGCCGAGCAGGTCCAGGCCCTGGATGCCGACGGTGCCCTCGTGGATCGGGTTGAGCCGGTTGTCCCGGTAGAACTGCTCGACCGGGAAGTCGCGGGTGTAGCCGTATCCGCCGTGCACCTGGATGGCCAGGTCGTTGGCGGCCAGCCCCCACTGGGAGGGCCAGCTCTTCGCGATCGGGGTCAGCACCTCGAGCAGGGTGTGCGCCCGGGTGCGCTCCGCCTCGGTCTCCGCGGTCTCCTCCTCGTCCACCAGCAGCGCGCAGTACAGCCCCAGCGCCAGACCGCCCTCGACGTAGCTCTTGGCGGCCAGCAGCATCCGGCGCACGTCGCTGTGCTCGATGATCGGCACCGGCGGCGCGGAGGGGTCCTTGCCGGCCGGCGGGCGGCCCTGGGTGCGGGTCTTGGCGTACTCCAGGGCGTGCAGGTAGCCGGTGTAGCCCAGCGCGGTCGCGCCCAGCCCGACGCCCACCCGGGCCTCGTTCATCATGTGGAACATGTACTTCAGGCCCTGGTGCGGCTCGCCCA
>JAOPVM010000147.1 GCA_025966215.1 Klenkia sp. | reverse complement strand
GCGGCGGCGGTCGCACCGGCGGCGGCCGGGGCCTCGGCCGGGGCGACGACGTCCTGGACGAGGGTGACGATCTCGGCCTCGGTGGAGGCAGCCCGCAGCGAGGCGACGAACTCCGGCCGGACCAGCGCGCGGGCCAGCGCGGTGAGCAGCGTGAGGTGGTCGGCGTCGCCCTCGGCCGGAGCGGCGATGAGGAAGACCAGGTCGGCCGGGCCGTCCAGGGCACCGAAGTCGACGGCCGGGGTGAGGCGGGCGAAGGCCAGCGAGGCCTCGGTGACCGCGGCGGAGCGGCAGTGCGGGATCGCGATGCCCCCGGGCAGCCCGGTGGCGACCTTGGACTCGCGGTCCATGGCGTCGTCGAAGAGCCCGTCGGCGGAGGTGGCCCGCCCGGCGCCGGCGACCCGGCCCGCGAGCGTGCGGATCACGGCTGTCTTGTCGGAGCCGCCGACGTCGGAGGGACCGGCGTCGAGGGCCACCAACTCGGTGGTGATGAGTGCGGACACGGGAGTGCTCCTGGGTTCAGCGGGCATCGCGGCCGGCGGCCGCGACAGGGATGGCGTGCTGGGCGGGGTCCTGCTGGGGGCTGGTGCCTGATCGGGGGGAGCCGGGGGTGACCCGGACGGCGGCGCCGTCCACCTGGTCGGGGGTCGGGACGGCGGACCCGGGCAGCGACGCGGACGCCGAGCCGTAGGCCACCGCGGAGCGCAGCCGGTCGGCCGGGGCGGCGCCGGCCAGGTCGGCCAGCAGGTAGCCGGCCAGGCTGCAGTCGCCGGCGCCGACCGTGCTGCGGACCGTGATCCGCGGCGGTCGGGCGGAGAACAGCTGACCGTCGGCGGTGGACAGCAGGGCGCCGTCGGCCCCGAGGGTCAGCAACACCGCGCCGACGCCGCGCTCGTGCAGCGTGGCGACGGCGGCCAGCGCTGCGTCGGGGTCGCTGACCACGACCTCCTCGGGCACCCCGGCGAGCTGGGCGAGCTCGTCGGTGTTGGGCTTGAGGAGGTCGGGGGCGGCGTCCGGGCCGGCGGCCAGCAGGGCGAGCAGGGGGGCCTCGGAGGTGTCGACGGCGATCTTCGCGCCGCTGCCGCGCACCGCCCGGACCAGGTCGGCGTACCAGTCCAACGGGGTGCCCGGGGGCAACGAACCGCACAGCGCCACCCAGCGGGCGGTGGCGGCGTGCTCGACGACGGCGGCCAGCAGCGCGGCGCGGACGTCGTCGTCCAGCCGGGCACCGGGCTCGTTGAGCTTGGTGGTCGTGCCGTCGGGCTCGGTCAGGGTGTAGTTGGTGCGCACCGGTTCGGTGACCGGCACGGTGGCCAGCCGCAGGCCCAGGGCCTGCAGGGCGCGCACGATCGGGTCGTCGTCGGCGGCCGGGAGGACCGAGACGACGTCGGCACCGGCGGCGGCGACCGCGCGGGAGACGTTGACACCCTTGCCGCCGGGCTCGGTGTGGCTGGTCCCCAGCCGCGCCACGGCCCCCCGCTCCAGGGCTCCCGGCAGGGCCAGCGTGCGGTCCAGGCTGGGGTTGGCGGTCAGGGTCACGATGCTCATGCGGTGAGGACCTCGATCCCGTGCGACTCGATCTCGGTGACGACGTCCGGGTCGGCTTCGTCGTCGGTGACCAGGACGTCGACGTCGTCGACGCTGGCGAAGCGGACCAGGTGCTCCCGGCCGAGCTTGCTGCTGTCGGCCAGGACCACGACCCGCTGGGCGGCCCGGACCATGGCCCGCTTGCTGGCGGCCTCGGTCTCGTCGGGGGTGGAGAAGCCGTGGCCGGCGCTGACCCCGTTGGCGCCCAGGAAGGCCACGTCGACCTTGAGGTCGGCCAGCGCTGCGACCGTGGACTCCCCGACCGCGGTCTGGGTGACCCCGCGGACCCGGCCGCCGAGCACGTGCAGGCTGACGCCGGGGGCGACGGTGAGCCGGTGGGAGATGGGCACCGAGTTGGTGACCACCAGCAGTCGGCGGTCTGCGGGCAGCACCTCGGCCAGCGAGGCGGTGGAGCTGCCGCCGTCGAGGATCAGCGACCCGTCGACGTCGGGGATCAGGGCGAGGGCGACCGAGGCGATCCGGCGCTTCTGGTCGGTGCGGGTGCTGCGCCGCTCGCCGAGGCCGGGTTCGACGACGGTGAGGGCGCTGGTGGGGACGGCGCCACCGTGCACGCGGCGCAGCATCCCGGCCCGCTCGAGGACGGCGAGGTCGCGGCGCACGGTCTCGGTGGTGACGCCGAAGCGTTCGGCGACGGCGGTGACGGCCAGCCGCCCCCGGGCGGCGACGAGGCCGGCGATGGCCTGTTGACGTTCTTCGGCGTACACCCGCACCTCCTCGACGCGTCGTCCCCGGCGCGGGCCGCTGCCCGTTTGTGTGGCTTCGCCGCTGTGTTGGTGTTGTTTTACTTCCGATACGTTGACAAGTCAAGACCGAGTCGTGACTCTTGTCACCGGGGACGACGCTGGTTCGCCAGCCTCCCCGCACCCACCGCCGCCGCCACCCCACACGACCCGCCCGACAGAGAGGCACTCCCCGATGACGACCACCTTCTCCGGCTCCGACGTCACCTCGCCCAGCGCCACCGGCCCCACGGTGCTGACCGGGACGCCGGTCGTGCCCGGGGTCGCGCTGGGTCCGGTCGTCCGGCCGCACGGTGCGGTGCAGCTGCCCACCGAGGACGCCCAGCCGGTGGCCGAGGCCGACCGCCCCGGGGAGAAGGAGCGGTTCACCGCTGCCGCCGAGGTGGTCGCGGGTCGGTTGTCCGAGCGGGCCGCGGCAGCGAGCGGGGTCAGTGCCGCGGTGCTGGGGACGACGGCCGGGCTGGCCCGGGACCGCGGGCTGCTGTCGACGGTGGAGCAGCGGATCGACGGCGGGGCCTCGGCCGCGGTGGCCACGGTGGGGGCGGCCCAGCAGTTCGCCGAGCTGTTCGCGAGCCTGGGCGGGCTGATGGCCGAGCGGGTCACCGACGTCAACGACGTCCGTGACCGGATCGTCGCCGAGCTGACCGGGCAGTCCGAGCCCGGGGTGACCAACCCCGACACCCCGTCGGTGCTGCTGGCCGACGACCTGGCCCCGGCCGACACCGCGGGTCTCGACCCGGACCGGATCGTCGCGCTGGCCACCCGGCTCGGCGGCTCGACCAGCCACACCGCGATCATCGCCCGCCAGCTCGGGCTGCCCTGCGTGGTGGCCGTCGGTGGGCTGAACGACGTGGCCGAGGGTGCTCTCGTGCTGGTCGACGGCGAGCAGGGCACCGTCACCGTCGACCCCGACCAGGACGAGGCCCGGGCGCGCGTCGAGGCCGCCCGCGTCGCCGCCGAGGCACTGTCGGGCTACCAGGGCCCGGCCACGACGTCGGACGGGCACGCCGTCCAGGTGCTGGCCAACGTGCAGGACGGCGCCGGGGCCCGTGCCGCGGCCGCCGCGCACGCCGAGGGGGTGGGTCTGCTGCGCACCGAGCTCGCCTTCCTCGGCCACGCCGAGGAGCCCGGCGTCGACGAGCAGGCCGCGGGCTACGCCGCGGTGTTCGAGGCCTTCGCCGGCCGCAAGGTCGTGCTGCGCACGCTGGACGCCGGCTCGGACAAGCCGCTGGCCTTCGCCACCCCGCCGGACGAGGCGAACCCGGCCCTCGGCGTCCGTGGCCTGCGTACCTCGCGGCTGGACCCGGGCATCCTGACCCGCCAGCTCGACGCCGTCGCCCAGGCCGCAGCGCAGACGGGCTCGACCCCGTGGGTGATGGCCCCGATGGTGTCCACGGTGACCGAAGCCGCCGAGTTCGCCGCGCTGGTGCGCGAGCGGGGGATGGTGCCCGGCGTGATGGTCGAGGTGCCCTCGGTGGCGCTGTTGGCCGACCGGTTCCTGCAGCACCTGGACTTCCTGTCCATCGGCACCAACGACCTGTCGCAGTACACGCTGGCCGCCGACCGGCTCTCCGGCGACCTGGCCGACCTGACCGACCCCTGGCAGCCGGCGCTGCTGCGCATGGTGCAGCTGACCGCGGAGGCCGGCCAGCGGGTCGGCAAGCCGGTCGGGGTGTGCGGTGAGGCCGCGGCCGATCCGTTGCTGGCCTGCGTGCTGGTCGGGCTGGGCATCACCTCGCTGTCCTGTGCGGCGTCCTCGGTCGCCGGGGTCGGCGCCAAGCTCGGCACGGTCACCCTCGCGACCTGCCGGCGCGCCGCCGAGGTGGCGCTGGCGTCCGACGACCCGCAGGCCGCCCGGGCCGCTGTCCGCGAGGTGCTGGACGCTGCCGCGGCGTGACCTCAGCGCTTCCCCCGAGCCCCCGTCGACCACCA
>JAOPVM010000136.1 GCA_025966215.1 Klenkia sp. | reverse complement strand
GCATCGAGGTCGTGGACGCCGTCGAGGGTCTACTGCACGGGCATCACCTCCAGGAGCGTCACCAGGTGGACGGCCGTCTGGGGGGAGCGCAGCACGGCCATCACGCCGTCGCTCTGGGTCTTGATCGGCCCGGAGCGGGCGAGTCCGGCGACCTCGTCGGTGACGTTGAGGAACCGGGTGATGCGTCCGGTCGGCGGGGCGTCGACCACGACCGCGTCGTAGACCTGCCTGCCGTCCACCCGGCGGGTGACGGCCTCCTTGACCTTGCCGGTCAGCAGCACGTCGCGCAGGCCCGGGGCGATGGTCGTGGCGAAGTCGATCGCGCCCATCTTGCGCAGCGCCCGACCGGCCCGCTTCATCGAGTAGAAGAGCTCGAGGTACTCCAGGAGCGCCTCCTCCAGGTCGATGGCCAGCGCCTTGACCTCACCGCCCCCGCGGGCGACCGCGACCCGGCGCTCCTCGTAGGGCAGCGGTGGGGTGTCGAACAGCTGGGCGATCCCCTGCCGCCCCTCGGTCTCCACCAGCAGCACGGACCGGCCCTCGGCCGCCAGTGCCAGGGCCAGGGCGGCGGCGACGGTGGTCTTGCCCGTCCCGCCCTTGCCGGTCACGACGTGGCAGCGCACGGGGAACGGCTCGGGGCTCACTCCGTGAGCGTACGAGCGGGGAGCGGGGTCCCGCCCGCTCGGACCGCCCCGCGCCCGGGCCGCGGGTCCGCCGCTGCGCTAGCGTCCGGCCCCATGACCGAGTCGACCCGACGGACGTGGGAGTACGCGACCATCCCGCTGCTCACCCACAACACCAAGGCCATCCTCGACTCCTGGGGGGTCGACGGCTGGGAGCTGGTCACCGTGCTCCCCGGCCCGGGTGGTGGCGACCAGCTGGTCGCCTACCTCAAGCGACCCTCCGCCTGAGGCGCCGGCCGTGACAGAGAGCACGCCGCAGAGCTGGCACGCTCGCCTCGCCGAGCTGGGACTGCGGCTCCCGCCGGTGGCCGCGCCGGTCGCGTCCTACGTGCCCGCCGTGCGCACCGGCCAGCTGGTGATGACCAGCGGCCAGCTGCCCTTCGTCGACGGCGGTCTGCGTCGCACCGGCAAGGTCGGCGGCTCGGTGGAGATCGAGGACGCCGCCCACGACGCGAAGGTCTGCGCGCTCAACGCGCTGGCCGCCGTGGACGACCTCGTCGGGCTGGACTCGGTGGCCCGGGTCGTCCGGGTCGTCGGCTACGTGGCCAGCGCCGAGGGCTTCACCGGCCAGCCCCGGGTCGTCAACGGCGCCAGCGAGCTGCTGGGCCGGGTGTTCGGCGAGGCCGGCAAGCACGCCCGCAGCGCCGTCGGCGTCGCCGAACTGCCCCTGGGCTCTCCCGTCGAGGTCGAGCTCACCGTCGAACTCCGGTGACCCAGCCGATCCGCCAGGCCGCAACGGTGCTGCTGCTGCGGGACGGCGACGCCGGGCTGGAGGTCCACCTCCAGCGACGCACGCGGGGGATGCCCTTCGCGGGCGGGATGACCGCCTACATCGGCGGCGGTGTCGACCCCCGGGACGCCGACACCGACGTCCCCTGGGTCGGTCCGAGCCCGGCCGACTGGGCCGCCACCTGGGGGTGCGACGAGTCGACGGCGCGCCAGCTGGTCTACGCCGCCGTCCGGGAGACCTTCGAGGAGGCCGGCGTGCTGCTGGCCGGACCCGAGTCCGGCGGGGTGGTGCCCGACGTGGCGGGGGAGGAGTGGGAGGCCCAGCGGCAGGGCCTGCTCGCCCGCGACATCGCGCTCTCGGAGCTGTTGGGCCGACGCGGGCTGGCCCTGCGCTCGGACCTGCTGCGGCCCTACGCGCACTGGATCACCCCGCCGCAGGAGACCCGGCGCTACGACACCAAGTTCTTCGCCGCCCTGATGCCCGAGGGGCAGGAGGCACGCGACGTGTCCGGGGAGGCCGACGAGGTGTCCTGGCTGACCGCGGACGCCGCGCTCGCCGAGCTGGCCGCCGGCACCCGGCCGATGCTGCCGCCCACGATCCACACGCTGACCCAGCTGCAGGCCTTCCCCGACGTCGCCAGCGCGCTCGCCGGCTGCCCGCCGGACCCGCTGGAGCCGATCAGCCCCACCTTCGAGGACGACGACGAGGGCCAGCGCTGGGCGGTCCTCCCCGACGGCACCCGCATCCGTCTCGTGGTGCCGCTGCCCTCGTGAGCCTCCAGCCTCGATCAGCCGGGGTCCCTGGTCCGGGCTGCACGGGACACCGGACGACGAAGGCCCCGCTCCAGCGGAGCGGGGCCTTCCTCGTGTGACTAGCGGGCGCGACGGCGCAGGCGCTCCTCGTCGAGGACGACGACGGACTTGCCCTGCAGCTGGATCCAGCCGCGGTGCACGAAGTCGGCCAGCGCCTTGTTCACCGTCTCGCGGGAGGCGCCGACGAGCTGGGCGAGCTCCTCCTGGGTCAGGTCGTGCTTGACGCGCAGACCGTCGGACTCCCGGCTGCCGAAGCGGTCGGCCATCTGCAGCAGCGCCTTGGCCACCCGGCCGGGGACGTCGGTGAAGATCAGGTCGGCGACGGAGTCGTTGGTGCGGCGCAACCGGCGCGCGAGCACCTGCAGGAGCCGCTCACCCACCTCGGGGTGCGCCTCGATCCACGGGCGCAGCATCGCCTGGGGCATCTTGGCCAGCCGCACGTCGGTGACCGCGGTGGCGGTGGCCGTACGCGGGCCGGGGTCGAAGACCGACAGCTCCCCGAACTGGTCGGAGGGACCCATCACGGCCAGCACGTTCTCCCGACCGTCGGGCGAGCGACGGGAGAGCTTGATCTTCCCGGAGAGCACCACGTACAGGCTGTCACCGGGCTCGCCCTCGTTGAACACGACTCGGCCGCGGGGCAGCGCCACCGTCTCGAGCCCGCTCGCCGTGGGCTCGGAAGCCTCCTCCGACAGCCCCTGGAACAGACCGGACTGGGCAAGGACCTCGTCCACCAGCGCACCTCTCAACGACGTCGTCGTGGGTGCAGTGATCACCCACGTCCGGAGCCAGTCTAGGGCCTGTGGGAGTCCTCACCATGCACAGCGTCACCACCGCCCCCACTCCGGGTGGGACCGCTCAGTCCGCGTCGGGTGCGGTGAGCGCGGTCCGGCGGGCCTCGACGGTGCGCCCGGAGCGTCGTCCGCGCCAGCGCTCCATCGCCCGGCGGATGCCCGAGTGGGCGAGCTCGTCGACGTCGGCCGGGGT
Organism: Klenkia sp.; assembly: GCA_025966215.1. GTDB lineage: Bacteria > Actinomycetota > Actinomycetes > Mycobacteriales > Geodermatophilaceae > Klenkia. The sequence goes on along the minus strand of JAOPVM010000136.1, from coordinate 627 downwards.
CGCGCTGGCGAGGAACTCCTCCACCTGACGCTGCGACGTGGGCCGCCGCAGCGGCTCCTCGACCCGCTCCATCACGAGCAGGAACGCGATCACCAGCGGGGGGAACAGGATGACGATGAGGGCGACCACCAGCACCTCCAGGGCGGGCGTCTCCGGGTGCTGGGGAGCCCCCGGGGGGAGAGACGACGACGTCGGCGGGTCGGGAGGCGCACCCGTGTGACGGGTGGGCCTGCCGGGACGAGCATGACAGGTCCGGTCCTGTCGTACCCCCGGCCTACCCTCGACCGCGTGTCCGTCCCCGCCGCCCCGACCCGCCCCGAGCCCCCGGCGTTCCCGCGACGGGCTGCCCGCGCCGCGCGCCTGGGTGTCTCGCCGTTCGACCCGGGCGAGACGCCCTTGGGGCGCACCCGGCGGGCCCGGCGGATGGCCCGGGAGCTGGCGCTGATCCACCCCGACGCGCACTGCGAGCTGGACTTCACCAACGCCTTCGAGCTGCTGGTCGCCACGGTGCTGTCGGCGCAGACCACGGACAAGATGGTCAACAAGGTGACGCCGACACTCTTCGCCCGGTACCCCGACGCCGTCGCCCTCGCCGGGGCAGACCGCGAGGTCCTGGAGACCATCCTG
>JAOPVM010000068.1 GCA_025966215.1 Klenkia sp. | reverse complement strand
CCTGCGCCTGCAGGCTGCGCATCCACTCGCCGGTGCCGACGAACTCCTGCCAGCGGGCCAGCACCTCCCCCCGCAGCAGCGTCCCGCTGCGCACGCCCTCGTCCACGGCCTCCTCCGCGTGCCGGTAGGCCGTGTCGGCCGCGGCCGCCAGCGCACCGGCCGCCGCAGCCTGCTCCTGGGCTGCCGCCCCGACCACCGCCACCCGCTCGTCCAGGCTGGCCAGGGCCCCGACCAGGGTCTGCCGGACGACGGCCGCCCGGGCCCCGGCGTCGGCGGCCAGCCCGTGCAGCCAGGACCGCAGCGGGGCGACCTGGTCCTCGGGCAGGAACCCCCCGACCAGCGGGCGTTCCTCGACCACCCAGAGCGCTGCCTGGCTCAACCCGGCCCGGCCGAGCATCCCGTGCAGGTCCTCGGCCACCTCCCGGGCGGCCTCCGGGGGCACCCGGTCCAGCACCACGGCCAGCGCCGTCCCCCGTTCGGCCGCGGTGCGCAGCAGGTCCCACGGCACGGCGTCGGCGTAGCGGGACGCGGTGGTGACGAACACCCACAGGTCGGCCGCGGACAGCAGCTGCCCGGCCAGGTCGCGGTTGGCCTCCACGACGCTGTCCACGTCGGGGGCGTCGACCAGCGCGAGGCCCGCGGGCAACGCCTCGGTGACCACCAGCTGCAGCGTCCCCGGTCCGCCGGAGCCCCCCGTGGTGCGGGACAGGCCCGGCAGCACCCGGTCGTCGGCGAAGGCGGCGCGGTCGGCCGGCGCGCAGACCAGCACCGGCGAGCGGGTGGTCGGGCGGAGCACCCCGGGGGTGGTCACCGTGGCGCCGAGCAGGCTGTTGACCAGGGTCGACTTGCCCGCGCCGGTCGAGCCGCCGACCACGGTGAGCAGCGGGGCGTCCATGTCCCGCACCCGCGGCAGCAGGTGGTCGGTGACCTGGTCGACGACCGAGCGGGCAGTGCGGTCGGCGGCGTCCCGCCCCGGGGTGGCCAGCACGAGCGGGACGGCGGCCACCCGGTCGCGCAGCTGCTCCAGGGCCGTCGGCAGGTCCACGGCGTCCTGTCCGGGCACGGCAGCGTTGCGGGGGGTCACCCCGGGGATCATCCCGGTCGCCGGCGCACCCAGCACCTCCGCGCGACCGGCTCCCCCGTGCGGGGAGCTGCGGCGTCCCGCACCATGGACGACGACCGCCCAACGAGTGCGAGGAGGACCCGTGAGCGACCGCACGAGCCGTGCCGGGTCCCCCACCACCCGCAGGACCACGACAGCCCGGGGGTGCCGACGGTGACCCAGGACGCCTGGCCGGCTGCGCCGGTGCCCGACCTCGTCGGGGACGTCTGGCGGTGGCAGCTGCCCAGCGTGCACGACGCCTCCCGGGTCCGGATGGACCTGCGGGCCCGGCTGGCGCACCCCTCGCTCACCTCGTCGTCGACCGAGGACGCCCGGGAGGGCCTGCTGCTGGCCTTCGAGGAGCTCGCCTCCAACGCGCTGCGGCACGGCGGCGGCGCCGTCGAGGCGGTCATCGTGGCCACCCGCGACGGCTGGCTGCTGACCCTGTCCGACGAGGCGCCCGACCGCCCGCCGGTGCCTGCCGTGGACCGCGACCCCGCCCTCGGCGGGATGGGCCTGCCGATGGTGGCCCAGCTGTCGGCGCACTACGGGTACGCCGTCGGCGCCGAGCGCAAGCACGTCTGGGCGCAGCTGACCTCCGGGGTCGGCGTGCCCGGCACGACACCTGCGCCGCGGTCCACCCGGGCCTGAGCCGGGCTCAGTCCAGCTGGACGACCAGGCAGGCCACGTCGTCGAGCCGGGCCGACACCAGCGCGGTCATCGCCTGGCACACGTCGGGTGCCGACATCCCCACCGGCAGCGCGGTCACCAGCTCGACCAGCGCGTGGGTGCCGGCGTCGACGTCGCGGGCCGGACCGGTCGCCGCGCCGGGCTGCTCGATCAGCCCGTCGGTGAACCCGATCAGCTGACTCCCCGGCGCCAGCTCCACGACGGTGGTGCGCCGCCGGGCCGCAGGCGCGCACCAGCACCGGCGGGTGGGCCGGCGTTGGAGCACTCGACCCGCCACCGTCGGCAGTCACCGCCGGGCCGGGTGGCCCGCAACAGCACCGCGGTGGCCAGACCGGGCACGTCGAGCACGTCGAGCAACCGGTCGACCCGGCCGAGCACCACGGCGGGGTCGGGGGCGTCGAGGTCCCAGCAGCCGGCACGGAGCAGCCCACGCAGTTGGCCCATGGGGGCGGCGGCGTTCAGGTCGTGCCCGGCGACGTCACCGATGACCATCCCGATCCGGCCCCCGGGCAGCGCGAGCAGGTCGTAGAAGTCCCCGCCGACCGCGGCCGCGGCCGAGGCGCTGGTGTAGTGCGCGGCCCCGGTGACGCCGTCGATGTCGGGGAGCTCGGGCAGCAGCGAGCGCTGCAGGGCCTCGGCGACCGAGGCCTCCTGCTGGTAGAGCCGGGCGTTGTCCAGCGCCAGGCCGGCCCGGGTGCCCAGGTCGACGGCGAGCCCGACGTCGGTGCCGGAGAACCCGTCGTCGATGGCCCGGACCAGGGTCATCACCCCGCGGGTGCCACCGCGGGCGGGCAGCGGGACGGCGAGCAGTGAGCGGGTGCCCAGCTCGGCGAGCATCCGGGGGTCCAGGCCCCGGGTGGAGAGCTGCCGGGTCTCCGGCCGCAGGTCACCGACGACGACCGGGGCGCCCGTGCGCACCGCCTCGTGGGCCGGTCCCGACTCGGGCAGGGGCCGACCCAGGTAGGCCGCCCGCACCTCCTCCAGGTGCGCCTGGTCGGCCCCGGTGTGGTGCACGGCGACCTCGTCGACCACGTCGTCGCCGTCCGGCCGGGCGATGAAGATCCAGTCGGCGAGCGCGGGGACGCACAGGCCGGCGAGCCGGTCGAGCAGCTCGCGGGTGTCCAGGGTGCCGGCCAGCAGGCTGGTCGCCTCGGCCATCAGGCGCAGCCGCTCCTGGGCGGCCTCGGCCTCCCGGCGGGCCGACCGCTCCGCGGCGTGCGCGGCCTCCCGCTCCGCCTCCAGCAGCACCCGGGCGGTGACGTCGGACTGCACGCCGACGAAGCCGGTCAGCCCACCGACCCGGTCGAACACCGGCGAGATCGACAACTGGTTCCAGAACGCCGTCCCGTCCTTGCGGTGGTTGAGCAGGGTGACCGTGGTCTGCCGGCGCTCGGTGATCCCGGTCCGGATCTCGGCCAGGGCTGCGGGGTCGGTGGCCGGGCCCTGCAGGAAGCTGCAGTTGCGGCCCAGCGACTCCTCGGCGGTGTACCCGGTCACCCGGGTGAACGAGGGGTTGACCCACACCAGCGGGTTCCCGGGCCGGCGTGGGTCGGAGATGGTGAAGCAGATGTCGGTGGCGACCACGGCGCGGTCGCGCAGTGACTGCTGGACCAGACCGGTGGCCGCGTCCGGGCCGTCGTCCACGGCCAGGAGGACGACGAGGGACAGGTCGAGCCCGCCGACCCCGGGGCCCAGGGGGAAGCCGGTCACCCGGAGCACCTGGTCCGGAGCGCCGTCGGGGCCCGGGGCCCGCACCGCCTCACCGGCCACCGGTCGCCCGGCGGCGATGGCCGAGAGCGGCCCGTCGGTGCTCGACAGCGGGTGGCCGTCGAGGTCGCGGAGCCCCACCGCATCGGCCCAGGCGTCGGTGGCCAGCGGGAGCTCGGGGTGCCCGGCCAGCCGGAGGGCGGCGGTGTTGCCGTAGGTCACCTCACCGGTGCCCCGGTCGATGAGCAGCACCGCGACGGGGGCGTCGCCCACCACCCGGGGCAGCACCGCGGGGCCACCGGAGGACCCGGCCAGGGCCGCCTCGGTGGCCTCGACGAGCTCCTCGGGGACCTCTCCGCCGGCCCGGCCGAGCCGGGTGTCACCAGGACCCACGGCGCGATGGTGTGAGCCGTGACCGACACCGGGCCCCGCGTCACCCGTCCGGGGGCGGGGGGAGTGTGTCGTCGTCCACAGGTCCGTTACCCGTTCGTGACAGGCGGGGGTGTCTCCGGCTACGGTCGCCAGGGCCCTGCGCCCCACCCACACCACTCGTCACATCCGAACGGAGCTCGTCCTGCTGTCGCTGCGCCCCGAGCACACCCACCGGAGCCGCCTGCTGGCTGCCCTGGTCGCGATCCTCGCGGCGCTGTCCCTCTCCGGGCTCTGGGCGCCTCCTGCGGCCGCCGCCCCCGGGGACGCACCCGTCGACGCCGCCGGGATCGCCACGGCCGCAGCCGAGGTCGACCGGGTGACCGCGCTGGTCGCGGCCGCCGAGGAGGAGCTGGCCCGGGTCACCGTGCTCGCCGAGGCCGCCGCCGACGCCGACCGGGCCGCGCAGGAGTCCCTGGTGGCCGCGCAGGCCGCCCAGGTCGAGACCGCGGCCCAGCTGCAGACCGCGGTCGCCGCCACCGAGGTGGCCGAGGCCGACGTCGCCACCCTGGGCCGGGAGGCCTTCATGGGCCAGCAGTCCCTGGGCGCGGCCACCGTGCTGCTCGACGCCGCCGGCCCCGAGGACGTGCTGCAGCGGGCCGCGACCCTGGAGCGGCTCGGGGTGGACCGCTCCGAGCGGCTGGAGGCCGTGGAGCTGGTGCAGGCCCAGCAGGAGGACGCCGACGCCGCCGCCCGGGCCGCCGTCACCGCGCTGGACGCCGCGGCAGCCGCCGC
>JAOPVM010000066.1 GCA_025966215.1 Klenkia sp. | reverse complement strand
CTCCTACCGCGCGGTGCACGACCTGGCCCACGAGGTGTGCGACGGGAAGTGGATCGCGCTCGGCGGTGGCGGCTACGGCCTGGTGCGCTGCGTTCCCCGGGCCTGGACGCACCTGCTCGCCGAGATGGGCGGTGACCCGCTCGCACCCACCACCCCGGTCCCCGACTCGTGGGTCCGGGACGTGCTGGCCCGCGGCCTGCGCGCCGAGCCCCCGGCCTCGATGACCGAGGGCGGGTGGACCGGCTTCCAACGCTGGGACCCGTTCACCGAGAACCGGGTCGACCGGGCGATCGCCCGCACCCGCGCGGCCACCTTCCCGCTGTTCGGCCTCGACCCGGACGACCCCCGTGACTGACCCCTCGCCCCCGCCCATCGTCGGGGACCCGACGGTGCCCGAGCAGTCCACCCCGCCCCCGGGGTGGGAGGCCGACGTGGTCGCCGCCGACGGCGGCACGGTGCACCTGCGCCCGATCACCCCCGAGGACGCCGACGGCATCGTCGGGCTGATGGCGCGCAGCTCCGACAAGACCCGCTACTACCGGTTCTTCGGGCCGATGAAGCGGCTCTCGGACAGGGACCTCTACCGGTTCACCCACGTCGACCACGTCGCCCGGGTCGCCTTCGTGGTGCTGCTGGGCGACGAGCTCATCGGCGTGGGTCGCTACGACCGCTACCCCGACACCGACGACGCCGAGGTCGCCTTCCTGGTCGAGGACGCCCACCAGCGACGCGGGCTGGGCTCGGTGCTGCTCGAACACCTGGCCGCCGCGGCCCGGGAGAGGGGCATCACCCGGTTCGTCGCCGAGGTGCTCAGCCAGAACTCCGGGATGGTCCGGGTGTTCCTGGACGCCGGTTACGAGGCCCGCCGCTCCTACGAGGACGGCGTGGTCCACCTGACCTTCCCGATCGCGCCCACCGAGCAGGCGCTGGCGGTCACCTGGGAGCGCGAACAGCGCAGTGAGTCCCGGTCCATCGGACGGCTGCTGAACCCGGGGTCGGTCGCCGTGGTCGGGGCGAGCAACGACGTCACCAAGATCGGGCACGCCGTGCTGCGGCACCTGCTCGACTACGGGTTCGCCGGGCCGATCTACCCGGTCAACCCGGCCGTCCGGCACGTGGCCGGGGTGCCGGCGCACGCCACCATCGAGGACATCCCGGACGACGTGGACCTCGCGATCCTGGCCGTGCCCGCCGACGAGGTGGCCGGCGTGGTCGAGGCCTGTCGGCGCAAGCACGTGAAGGGCCTCATCGTCATCTCCGGCGGGTTCGGCGAGACCGGCCCGGAGGGCCGCGCCGCCGAGCGCAGGTTCGTGGCGTCGGCCCGGGCCAGCGGCATGCGCGTGGTCGGGCCCAACTGCCTCGGCGTGGTCAACACCGACCCCGCGGTGCGGCTGAACTCCAGCCTGGCCCCGCAGGTGCCCGGCCGAGGGCGGGTCGGGTTCTTCGCCCAGTCCGGCGCCCTCGGCGTGATGCTGCTCGAGCGGGCCCGGGACCGGGGGATCGGGCTGTCCAGCTTCGTCTCCGCCGGCAACCGGGCCGACGTCAGCGGCAACGACATGCTCCAGTACTGGGCGACCGACCCGAGCACCGAGGTCGTGCTGCTGCACCTGGAGAGCTTCGGCAACCCCCGCAAGTTCGCCCGGCTCGCCCGCCGGGTGGGGCGCACCAAGCCCGTCGTCGCGGTCAAGAGCGGTCGGCACGTGGGCATGACGGCCGGCCTGGCCGGTACCAGCGTCACCGTCCCCGAGCAGTCGGTGGCGGCGCTGTTCGCCTCCGCCGGGGTGATCCGGGTCGAGACCCTGGCCGAGCTCTTCGACGTCGGCACCCTGCTGGCCCACCAGCCACTGCCCGCCGGTGACCGGGTCGCCGTGGTCGGCAACTCCACCGCGGTGGGGGTGCTGGTCGCCGATGCCGTGCTCGAGCAGGGCCTGGCGCTGGCGCACGAGCGCCCCGTCGACATCGGCACCCAGGCCGGGCCGGAGGAGTTCCGGGCTGCGCTGCAGGCCGCGCTGGACGACGAGTCGGTGGACGCGGTCATCGCGGTGTTCCTGCCGCCGCTGGTGCGCGGGGTGCAGCCCTACGGTCGGGTGCTCCGCGAGGTGTCGATCGGGTCCACGAAGCCGCTGGTCGCCAACTTCCTCTCCACCGACGGCATCCACGCCGACCTCGTGGTGCGCGGGGAGGACGGGATGCCCGAGCGTGGCTCGGTGCCGTCGTTCTCCACCCCGGAGCGGGCGGTCATCGCGCTGGCCCGGATGGCCGGGTACGCCCGCTGGCGGCGTCGTCCGGCCGGCACCGTGCCCGAGCTCGAGGGCATCGACGAGGCCGCAGCCCGCGCGGTGGTGGTCGGCGCCCTCGCCGACGGCGGTGGCCGGGACCTCACCGACGAGGAGGTCATCGCGCTGCTGGCCGCCTACGGGGTGCCGCTGCTGGGCACCCGCCGGGTCACCGACGCCGACGCCGCGGTCGCCGCGGCCGAGGAGATCGGCTACCCGGTGGTGCTGAAGTCCACCGCCCCGTGGCTGCGGCACCGCTCCGACCTGGGTGGCGTGCGACTGGACCTGCGCGACGCCGAGGACGTCCGGATCGGCTTCGAGGCCATCCCCTCGGGCGACCCGGTCATCGTGCAGGAGATGGCCGCCCCCGGCGTGGCCACCGTGGTCGAGGTCGTCGACGACCCGTCCTTCGGGGCGCTGGTCAGCTTCGGCCTGGGCGGGGTGGCCACCGACCTGCTCGGCGACCGGGCGTTCCGCACCCTGCCGCTGACCGACACCGACGCCGCGGAGCTGGTCCGGGAACCGCGGGCCTGGCCCCTGCTCGACGGCTACCGGGGCAGCGAGCGGGTCGACGTCGCGGCCCTGGAGGAGCTGCTGCTGCGGATCGCCCAGCTGGCCGACGACCTGCCCGAGGTGCTCAGCCTGTCGCTGGAGCCGGTGATCGTGGGTCCGCCGAACCCGTGGCACGGCGGGCGCTCGCTGGTCGTGGCCGGGGCCGCGGTGCGGGTCGGTCCGCCGACCGCCCGGGTCGACCCGGGCCCGCGGCGGATGTTCACCGGCTCCTGAGACGCCGGGAGCCGGCCACCCCGCGGGGTGACCGGCTCTCGGACGGGCGCTCTAGGCGAGGTAGTCGCGCAGGGCGTCTGCGCGGTCCGGCGCGCGCAGCTTGCTCATCGTCTCGCGCTCGATCTGGCGCACCCGCTCGCGGGAGAGGCCGAAGCGCTTGCCGATCTGCTCCAGGGTGCGGGGCTGCTCGCCGTCCAGCCCGAACCGCATGACGACGACGTCGCGCTCGCGGTCCTCCAACGTGCCGAGCACGGTGCGCACGTCCCCGCGCATCATCTGGAAGGCCACGGCGTCCTCGGCCACGGCGGCGTCGGCGTCCTCGATGAAGTCACCGAGCCGGGACTCCTCGTCGGCGCCGACGGTCTGGTCCAGGGAGACCAGGTCCCGGCTGTACTCCAGGAGCTCGACGATCCGCTCCTCGGTCATGTCCAGCTCGAGCCCGAGCTCCTCGGCGGTCGGCTCCCGCTCCAGCTCCTGGTGCATCCGCCGCCGGGTGCGCACCACCTTGTTGACCTGCTCGGCCAGGTGGACGGGCAGCCGGATGGTGCGGCCGCTGTCGGCCATCGCCCGGGTGATCGCCTGCCGGATCCACCACGTCGCGTAGGTGGAGAACTTGAAGCCCTTGGCGTAGTCGAACTTCTCCACGGCCCGGATGAGGCCGACGTTGCCCTCCTGGATGAGGTCCAGGAACGTCATGCCGTGGCCGGTGTAGCGCTTGGCCACCGACACCACGAGGCGCAGGTTGGCCTCCAGCAGGTGCCGCTTGGCGGCCTTGCCGTCGGCGACGAGCAGCTTGTAGTCCCGCTTGGCGGCGGGCTTGAGCTGCTTCTCGACGAGCAGCCGCTCGGCGTACAGGCCGGCCTCGATGCGCTTGGCGAGCTCGACCTCCTCGACAGCGGTCAGCAGCGGGGTCTTGCCGATGGTGTTGAGGTAGACGCGCACCAGGTCCGTCGACACCAGTCCGCTGGTGTCCGGCGCACGGCGCGGCGTACGCACCTCGAGGGTGTCGGTGGGGGAGGACTGCAGCAGCGTCACGATGTGTCTTCGTCCTTGCCTCTGGGGTCGGATGTCCGCCGGTGGTGCTGGCGGTCCTGCCGGGCGTGTCGACCGGGGGACCGGTCCGCCCACCTCCCGGCAAGTGCCTCCGCGGGGTTCTCACCCCGTGTGGTACGTCCTGCACAACGGCCGGCACGCCCCCCGGTGTTCCTGGACGACCACGTTCACAGCTGACCGTCAGGGTGTCGCTGGCCACCCTGTGCCCAGCAGGAGTCGGGTCTAGACCTCCAGCAGCAGGGTCATCGGCCCCTCGTTCACCGACGCCACCCGCATGGCGGCCCCGAAGACCCCGGTGGCGACCTCGGCCCCGCGGGCCCGCAGCTCGGCGGCGACGGCGGCAACGAGCGGTTCGGCCTCCTCGCCGGGAGCCGCCTCCACCCAGGAGGGACGACGTCCCTTGCGCGTGTCCCCGTAGAGGGTGACCTGGCTGACCACCCGGACCGGCAGGCCGAGGTCCGACGCCGACCGCTCGCCGGCCTCGCCGGGGAAGACCCGCAGCCCGTGCACCTTCCGGGCCAGTTCCCGCGCCTGCTCGACGCCGTCGCCCCGGCCGACCCCGACCAGGGCGAGCAGGCCGCGACCCACCGCGCCCACGACCTCGCCGTCCACCTCGACGGAGGCACTGCTGACCCGGGTCACCACGGCACGCACGGACCCGATCCTGCCGCGACGGCGACACGGCAGGATGGCGGGGTGCCCGACATCCGGATCGCCCAGGACCCCGCCGCGGACGAGCTGCTGTCCCGCGACCCGCTCGCGCTGTTGCTGGGGATGCTGCTGGACCAGCAGTTCCCGATGGAGCGGGCCTTCGCCGGGCCGGCGCTGATCGCCCAGCGGCTGGACGTGTCGACCCTGTCGGCGCAGGGCCTCGCCGATGCCGCCCCCGGGCGGCTGAAGGAGGTCTTCACCGGCCCGCCCGCCGTGCACCGCTACCCCGGCTCGATGGCCGAACGCACCCAGGCGGTGTGCCGGCTGCTGGTGGAGCGGTACGACGGCCGGGCCGAGGGCCTGTGGTCCGACGTCCCGGACGGGGCGACCCTGCTCCGGCGGATCGGCGAGCTGCCCGGTTTCGGGGCGCAGAAGGCGAAGATCCTCGTGGCGCTGCTGGGGAAGCAGTACGGCGTCACCCCGCCCGGTTGGCGCGAGGCCGCCGGCGAGTACGGGGACGACGGCGCCCGCCGGTCGGTGGCCGACGTCACCGACCCGGTGTCGTTGGGGGAGGTGCGGGCCGTCAAGCAGCAGGTGAAGGCTGCGGCGAAGGCCGCCAGGGGAGGGGGCCCCGCGGCCTGAGGGCCAGCGGAAGCGTCGTTGACACTCGGGTCGCTGCGCGTCCCGCTACACGGTGGCACGATGGGCTGCAGGAGCCGGGGCGCTCCGGGGCCGGTCGCTCGCACACCACGTGCCCGACGCCGACCCGCGTCCACCCGATCACCCCGGCCAGCGACAGGGAAGGTGTCCGTGGCCTCGAGCCAGCAGCACTCGAACCGCTCGTCCGAGCCGGTCCTCATCACCGAGGCCGAGCCGAGTCGCGCCGACCAGCACGACGCCCGCAAGAAGCGGTACGTCGTCACGATGCTCATCCGCATGGTGAGCCTGGTGCTCGCCTGCGTCTTCTACCAGACCGTCTGGCTCATGGCCGTCTTCGCGGTGCTGGGCACCGTGCTCCCCTGGATCGCGGTCGTCATGGCCAACGACCGGCCGCCCAAGAAGAAGCTCGACGTCAACCGGTACAAGGTGCCCGCGCCGGACCGGATCCTGGAGAGCCGGCCCAGCGCCGGGCGGGTCATCGACGGCTGACCCCAGCACCACGCACGGCCGAGGGGTCCCCGGTCCGGCTGACATCATGGGTGTGCAGGCCACCACCACCACGCAGGGAGCACACCGTGAGCACCGAGATCCTCGAGCGGCCCGACGTCCGCGACTCGAGCACCGACCAGGGGCCCGAGGTCTTCCACTACGTCAAGAAGAACAAGATCGCCGAGAGCGCGGTCATGGGCACCATGGTCGAGGCGCTGTGCGGCGAGGTCTTCCCGGTCACCAAGAGCGCCAAGCCCGGCAGCCCGGTCTGCGAGCCCTGCAAGGAGGTCTACGCCCAGCTCCGCAAGTGATGAGCTAGCGGAGCCCCATCTTGCGGGCCTCGAGCTGGATCTTGGCGGCGCGGCGGCGGCGACGGCGGCGGTCGTGCCGGCGCTGGCCGGCCGGCCAGCGGGCCTCGACGGTCGCGTTCAGCTCGGCACCCAGCAGGATCGACATGCCGAGGAAGAAGCAGAACAGCAGGGCCGCGATCGGGGCGGCCAGCGCCCCGTAGGGCAGTGCGGTGGTCAGGATGTCGGCCACGTAGGTGCGCAGCAGCAGTGCCGCGGCGAGGAAGAACGCCACGGCGAACACCGCCCCCAGCAGGTGCCGCAGCCACGGCAGTCGCCGGGGCAGGGCCACGTGGTACAGGCTGGTCAGCACGATCACCAGCAGCACCAGGACCAGCGGCCAGTAGACGGCGTTGACCAGCACGGTGGCGGTGCCCTGCCAGCCGACCGGCAGCAGCGCGACCAGCGCCGTGCGGCCCAGCACGAGCAGGGGCAGGGACAGCACGGCGACCAGCAGGCCGATCACGAACAGCCCCAGGGCCATGAGCCGGGTGTGGATCGGGCCCCGGACGTCGCGCTGGTCGTAGGCGATGACGATGGTGTTGACGAAGGTCGCCGTCGCCGAGGACCCGGCCCACAGCGACAGCAGGAAACCGACGCTGACCACGTCGAGGCGACCCGAGGTCAGGATGTCCTGCAGCGTGGGGCGCACCAGGTCGTCGACGACGCCGGGGGTCAGCGCCTCCGAGGCCAGGTCGACGAGCCGGTTCTCGATCTCGGTGACGGCGTCGTCCCCGATGAACACCCCGAGGTAGCCCAGCGAGCCCAGCAGCCCGATCAGCAGTGGCGGCACCGACAGCACCTGCCAGAACGACGCCTCGGCGCTCAGCCCCAGGATGCGGTCGTGCCAGGCCTTGGCGATGGTCCGGCCGAGCACCTGCAGCGGCACCCGGACCGGCGCGGTCAGGGCCGCGAACAGGTCCTGGGGCCGCCAGCTGCGAACGGCCCGGGGCGGCGGGTCGACCAGGGTGGCGCCACCGACCGCTCGGGCCGGCCCGGAGTCCGGGTGCTCGGGCAGATCGCCGTCCACCGGGGACCCGGGAGGGAGGACGGTCGCCACCGCACCAGTGTGCACGGGCCAACGGTCCGGCGTGTCGCCACGCCCACCCGGACGGGTCAGCTGGTTCTCCCCACCCCGCGGGGGCGCACCGGACGTCGTCCGGCGGGGGTGGCGGGCGCCGCCGGCGCCGTGGACTCCGGTGCGGCCGGCGGGGCGACCGGGATGCACCGGATGACCGGCTCGGCCGCGTACCGGGTCTGGAAGTCCTCGGTGCGGATCCGCTGACCCGTCGCGGGGTCGCTGAACACCCGGGTCACGGTGATGTCGAAGCCGTTCGCGCCGCCCTGCGGGGAGCAGTTTCCGTCGTCGGGCTTCTCCTGCACCACCGGGGTGCGCACGTTGTAGCGGTCGCTGCTCACCGACTCGATCTCGTACCGCTGGGTGCCCCAGAAGGTCACCGTCAGCGCCCCGGGCTGCCAGACCGCCTGCACGTAGACCCCGGTCGGGCTGTCGTTGCGCCAGGCCAGGTCGATCGAGTCGTAGTAGACGGTGGCCTCGCGGCCGGCCGGGTAGCGGCTGATGTAGTAGCTGTGCGGCTTGTGGAACACGTCCTCGAGGCCGGCGAAGAAGACCGCGTTGAACATCGTGGTGGCGAACTGGCTGATGCCACCGCCCACCGCCTGGGTGAACTCGCCGTTGTTGATCACGCCCGCGGGCACGTAGCCCTCCGCTTCGCCGCGGGGGCCGGTGTAGCCGTTGAGGCTGAAGGTGTCCCCGGGCAGCACGACCGCGCCGTCGACCTCGCCGGCCACCACGCGGATGTTGGTGCCGCTGGCCGAGTTGGTGAAGTTCGTGGTGAACGTGCTGATCTGCTCGGTGATGCCGAGCGCGTTGGCCTCGTCGGTGGTGAAGTCCGCCGGCACCGGCCCCAGCGTCGCCGTCACCTGCCGGGGGGCGGGCTGGGTGAGCGCGGGCAGCAGCTGCTCGGCCAGCACGGTCGGGTCGATCCCCGTGCCGTCCACCGACGGGACGACGGCGATGGCGTTGCCGGTCACCTGGAACTCCGCGTCCTGGGCCGGGGTGCCGAACTCGCCGAGCTCCTCACCGAGGGACCCCTGCAGGGTCGCCGGGTCCAGCGTCACGGCCAGCGAGCCGTCCTCCTGGCCGGTGAACACCAGGGCGCCGGCGATGGCCGCGACGCCGATGTCGGCGCTGGTGCTGCCGTCGTCGCCGACCACGGTGACCGGCGCCGACAGCGCCGGGGTGACGGTCTCGTCCAACGCCTGCTGGGCCGCGTCCTCGTGCACCAGGACGTCGGTGGTCTCCACCGGCAGCTCGATCGGGGTCTCCGGATCGCCCCCGGAGGACAGTGCCTCGGTGACCGCGTCGGCGGCGCCGGCCCGGTCCAGCGTCCGGCCGGCCACGGCGGGGACCACGGAGGCGGTGGTGCCCTCGACGGCGATGGTGGCGTCGCTGGGGGCCCGGTCGACCGCGCCGGCGAACTGCTCGAGCTGGGCGTCCAGCGCAGTCTCGTCGCCGGTGACCACCGGGACGACCTGCCGGTCGCCGAACAGGGAGGTCAGCCGGGTCCACGGGTTCAGCGGCTGACCACCCGCCGCGTCGACCGTGGCGTCGACGTCCAGCGTGATGCCGGCGGTCGCGGGGGAGAGCACGCCCTCCACGTCGTCGGCGACGATGACGTGGTCGGCGGTGACCTGCGGCGCCAGGTCGGCGGACAGCGCGTCGGCGGCCGCCGTGGGGGACATCCCGCCGATGTCCACCCCGGCCACCACGGTGTTGCGGGGCACGTCGTCACCGGCGATCAGCAGGTCGGCGCCGTAGGCGACCCCGAGGACGACCAGCAGGCCGACGGGAGCGAGCACCGCGGGCCGCTTCCACCAGGGACGGCCCGGCTCGTGGGCGGTGGCGGTGTGGTGGTCCTCGTGCGGGGGTGCGGTGGGTGCGGGGTCGGCCACGGCGGGGACGACGGTCGTGGCGTCGTCCGCCGCCGCGTCCTCCTCCGGGCGGTCCGCCACGGGCTCGCGGGGTCCCTCGTCGAAGAGGCCGGCCGGTACGACGGCCGCCGGGACCACGGCGGTGGGGGCGTCGTCGTCCTCGCGCTCGGGGATCACCGGACCGGCCGGTCGTGCCGGGACCGGGGTGACCGCGGCGGTCGGGACCTCGGCGGGCGGGACCTCGGCGGGCGGGACCTCGGCAGGCTGGGCCTCGTCCGAGGGGGTGGCGTCCTGGGGGGCGTCGGACGTCGGGGCGCCGGCCGGCCGGGCGTGGGGCAGCTCGCTGGTGGGCAGCTGCTCGACCGGCACCGGCACGGGTGCCGGCTCGTCCCGGGATCGACGGCGGGGAGACAGCGGCAGCTGCTGCACCGGGGGGACCGCGGCACCGGGC
>JAOPVM010000046.1 GCA_025966215.1 Klenkia sp. | reverse complement strand
TCCCGGGCCACCACCCATGGCCAGCACGACCACCGGGCCGGGCAGGTCGGACAGCGCCGTCACCAGGTCGTCCGGGGCGACCCCCAGCCGGGTGCCGACGTGCCCGGCCCGGTCCAGCAGCCCGGCGGCCACGGCGTGCGCCAGCGGCAGCGGCCGGCCACCGGGGCGGACCCCGCCGGCGAAGGGCAGCCGCCCCTCCCCTCCCCAGGGCTGCAGGTCGGCGGAGTCGCCGACGCCGTACCGCACGCCGGACGGCCCCTCCCCCACCACGAGGACCACGTCGGGCCCGGCGGTGAGGACGGTCTGCAGCGCCTCGTCGCAGGCCGACCGGAGCGTGGAGGTCGCCGCGTCCGTGGTGCCCCCGAGGACAGGCAGCAGGGAGGGCGGGTGCGGGCAGAACGCGACCGCCACCAGGGGGGAGGGTGCGGGCTCGGGACTCACGGGGGGAGTGTCGCTGATCGCACGTGGGACACTCTGAGCCGTGTCGAGCACGGAGAACACCGCAGACGTGACCCAGCAGTCCCCCGAGTCGGAGACGCCGGTCGCCGCAGCGACGACCGCGGACGCCCCGACGCAGGCCGAGGCCCCCGACGAGACCCCGGCGGCTCCGTCGGCTTCGGGGGCGGTGACCGACGAGGCAGGTACCCCAGCCGCCCCGGAACCGGTGGACGCAGCCGTCTCGGACCCCAGCACCGACGCCCCTGCAGACGACGCCCCCACCCCGGTGGAGGAGGTTCCTGTCGAGGTGCCCGACACCGCCGAGGTCATCGCCTCGGCCGACGTGCCCGCCGAGGGCGACCTGCTCGACGTGTCCGAGACCCCGGAGACCTCCGACGCAGTGGCCGGCGGCGGGTCCGCCGGGGCCAGCGAGACCGGCGGCGGGACCACCGGGGTCCCGGCCCCGGACGCCGTCACGCAGAGCTCCGACGCGATCGCCGCCGAGCCCCTCGCGGGAGCCCCGGCTGCCACCGAGGCCCCGGCCGAGGCCCCGGCCGAGGTGACCGGCGAGACCGCCGACGTGGCGACCCCGACCGCCGCCCCCGTCGCAGCCCCGGCCCGGCCCACCCCGCCGCCGGTGGCCGCCCCCGCCTCGGACCCCAGCCTCTGGGGTCGGGTCGACGACGGGGGCACCGTCTACGTGCGCACCGGTGACGGCGAGCGCGCCGTCGGCAACTGGCAGGCCGGCGAGCCCGCCGAGGGCCTGGCCCACTACGGCCGCCGCTACGACGACCTGGCCACCGAGGTCTCCTTGCTGGAGGCCCGACTGCGGGCGCACACCGGCAACCCGACCGAGATCCGGGCCAAGGCCCAGGCGCTCGCCGAGACCGTCCCCACTGCCGACGTGGTGGGCGACCTGCCGGCCCTGGCGTCCCGGCTGGGCACGATCATCGACGCCGCCGAGGGTGCCGTCGCGATCAGCAAGGCCGAGAAGGCCCAGGCCCGCGCCGGCCAGATCGCCAAGAAGGAGGCCCTGGCCGCCGAGGCCGAGACCATCGCCGCGGACTCCACCCAGTGGAAGGCCGCAGGCGACCGGCTCAAGGCCATCGTCGAGGAGTGGAAGACGATCAAGGGCATCGACCGGAAGACCGACGAGGCGCTCTGGACGCGCTTCGCGGCCGCCCGGGACGCCTTCGGCCGCCGCCGCGGTTCGCACTTCGCCGCCCTCGACGTGCAGCGCACCGAGTCCCGATCGGCCAAGAGCGAGCTGATCGCCGAGGCCGAGAAGCTGTCGACCTCCACCGAGTGGGGCCCGACCAGCGCCGCGATGCGCTCGCTGATGGACCGCTGGAAGGCCGTCCCGCGCACCGGCCGGGACACCGACGACGACCTGTGGAAGAAGTTCCGCGCCGCCCAGGACGTCTTCTTCGCTGCGCGCACCGAGTCGGACAAGGCGCGCAACGGCGAGCAGAAGGCCAACCAGCAGCAGAAGGAGGCCCTGCTCGCCGAGGCGGAGAAGATCGACCCCAGCCGCGACCCGCGGGGCGCCCAGACCGCGCTGCGGAAGATCCAGGAGCGCTACGACGCGATCGGGCACGTGCCACGCGAGGTCATGCGGTCCCTGGAGGACCGGATGCAGGACGTGGAGGAGAAGGTCCGGGGTGCCGCGGACGCCGGTCGCCCCCGTGCGGTCGCGGAGAACCCGATGCTGACCTCGCTGCGGGCCGCGGCGGAGAAGGCCGAGCAGCAGCTGGCCAAGGCCCAGGCCGCCGGGGACGCCAAGCGGATCGCCGACGCCGAGGCGAACCTGGCCAGCCGTCGAGAGTTCCTCGCCGCGGCGGAGAAGGCCGGCTCCGGCCGCCGCTGACCCCCACCCTCACGCCACCTCGGCGTCCTCCGGGTCGATCATCAGCTCCCGGAGGACGTCGGGTGGGGTGTTGACAGCGAGCAGCTGCAGCAGCATCTCCGCCATCGGCGTGGGGTCCACGGCGTGCGAACGCTGCAGGGCGGCCACCGCCAGCACGCCGGACCCCTGCAGCCAGGCCGTGTACCCCAGCAGCAGTGCCGGCACCCCGGCCAGCCCTGCGGGCAGCCGGACGTTCAGGTCGGTCCAGAGCGCCTGGGCCGCAGCCGATTCGTCGTCACCGGCGGTGGCCACGAACGTCAGCGCCCGGTCCCGCACCGGGACCAGCTGCAGCGCGATGCCCACCGCGGCCGCCGCGTCGTCGGTGAGCGCAGCCCGGCTGCCCGGGGCGTGTGCGGCCAGGGCGTCGTGGACCGCGGCCCAGCACCTGTCCACGATCTCCGGGCCCGCCACCCCCGCGTCGACCAGGTCGCCGACCTCACCGTCGGCCCACCGGCACGCGGTCTCCATGTGCCGGGTGACCGGCGTCCGCGGCCATGCCTGCGCGACCACCGCCTCCCGGTCGGCCGCCACGACGGTGCCCCGCAGGGCCGCCATCCCGGCCAGTCGGGAACCCTCGTGGTCCAGCGCTTCCCCCGGCCCCGCCCCGGTCACCGGGTCGACGTCGGGGTAGCTCCACCACCGGTCGGCCCGCACCAGCACGGCGTCGACGGTCTCGATGCCCAGCGCGGACAGCTCCTCGATGCAGGCGTGCACCAGCGCCCGCCGGGGCAGATCGGGCACGTCGGGTCGACCAGCCGCGTCCGGGCGCGGGACGAGGGTGCGCCAGGGGTCGGTGCGGATCCGCGCGACCCGGTCGTCGGGGTCCTCGGTGACGACGACGACCAACGCGGCCGCGGGGAGGGGGGCGATCCGACTCACCGGCGAGAGCACCTCCGCCGCGAGCAGCCGGTCGTGCCGGGGGTCGGCGAGGTCGACCCGCAGGTTCAGGCTCATCCGTCTCGGCGGCCGACCCGCACCCCCCAGGCAGATCAGCACCAGGGACTCCCGGGGAGGGAACCCCAGGATCTCCGGCAACGCGGCTGCGAACTCGTGCGGGCCGCCCCGCAGGACGGTCTCCGGCCCGCGCCGGGGCCTGCTGCGGGCCGGGGCGCGACGGGGCTGGTGGCGAGGGCGTCGGGAGCGCGACATGGGCCCAGCCTGGGCGGCCCCGGGTGCCCGTGGGCGTCCTCCGGCAGGTCTGTGGACAGCGCCCGGGCGTGGGGACGGCGACGCCCGAGCGGGCGCCGGACCTGCTACAGGGCGCAGCCCGCCGCCGCCGGCAGCGGCACCGGCCGCCCGACGACCGGCATCCCCAGGCTGACCCCGGGGGTGGTCGGCCGGACACCGGACTCGGCGGCGTCCCCGGCCCGGGTCCGCCGGTGGGACAGCAGCGGGCCGTCGGCGATGAGGAAGTGCGGCTTGCCCTCGGTCACCACGGTCTCCACGACGTCCCCGGGACGCACGCCGCCGGCAACGGGCGCGACGAAGTGCACCAGGCGACCGTCCCGGGCCCGCCCGGACAGCCGGCCGCGGTCGGCGTCCTTGCTGCCCTCCCCGGAGGCGACCAGCAGCTCGACGGTCCGCCCGACCTGGGCCCGGTTCCCGGCCCAGCTGATCTCCTCCTGGAGGCCGGTGAGCCGCATGTAGCGCTCCTGCACGACCTCCTTGGGCAGCTGGCCGTCCATCTCCGCCGCCGGGGTGCCCGGTCGCTTGGAGTACTGGAAGGTGAACGCCGAGGAGAAGCGCGCCGCCGCGACGACGTCGAGGGTGTCCTGGAAGTCCTGCTCGGTCTCCCCCGGGAAGCCCACGATGACGTCGGTGGTGATCGCCGCGTCGGGCATCGCGGCCCGGACCCGCTCGATGATCCCGAGGTAGCGGTCCCGCCGGTAGGAGCGGCGCATCCGGCGGAGCACGTCGTCCGAACCGGACTGCAGCGGCATGTGCAGCTGGTGGCAGACCGCCGGGGTCTCGGCCATCGCGGCGATGCCGTCGTCGGTGAAGTCGCGGGGGTGCGGACTGGTGAACCGCACCCGCTCCAGGCCCTCGATCGTGCCGGTGGCCCGCAGGAGGTCGGCGAACGCGCCCCGCTCGCCCGTCCCGGTGCCGTAGGCGTTCACGTTCTGCCCCAGCAGGGTCACCTCGAGCACGCCCTGGGCGACCAGCGCCTCGACCTCGGCGAGCACGTCACCGGGGCGCCGGTCGACCTCGGTGCCGCGCAGCGCCGGGACGATGCAGAACGTGCAGGTGTTGTTGCAGCCCACGCTGATGGACACCCAGCCGGAGTAGGCGCTGTCCCGCTTGGCGGGCAGGGAGCTGGGGAAGACCTCGAGGGCCTCCACGATCTCGACCTGGGCCTCCTCGTTGTGCCGGGCGCGCTCCAGCAGCGCCGGCAGTGAGCCGACGTTGTGGGTGCCGAACACGACGTCCACCCAGGGCGCCCGGCTGACGATCGAGGCGCGGTCCTTCTGGGCCAGGCAGCCACCGACGGCGATCTGCATGCCCGGGTTGCCGTCCTTGACCGGACGGAGCTGACCGAGGTTGCCGTACAGCTTGTTGTCGGCGTTCTCCCGCACCGCGCAGGTGTTCAGCACCACGACGTCGGGCTCCTCGCCCTCGCCGGCCGCGGCGTACCCGGCCTCCTCCAGCAGGCCCGAGAGGCGCTCGGAGTCGTGCACGTTCATCTGGCAGCCGTAGGTGCGCACCCGGTAGGTGCGCGGCGCTACGGGGGTCTGGGTGCTCGTCATGACGTC
>JAOPVM010000475.1 GCA_025966215.1 Klenkia sp. | reverse complement strand
TGCTTCCCTGCGCTCCGCCCGCGCCGTGCTCGTGGCGCTGCTGCTGGCCCTCGGCCTCCTCGCCGGCTGCACCAACCAGACCCCGGCGACCCCGGACGCGACCCGGACCCCCGACCCCGGGGTCGGCAGCGTGACCACCGACGAGGCTGGCGTCCAGGAGATCACCCTGGAGACCGGGGACGACTACGTCTTCACCCCGAACACCTTCACCGTCACCCCGGGCGTGGTCCGACTGACCGTGACCAACACGGCCACCCAGCTGACCCACAACTTCCTGTTCACCGAGGGTGCCGGGGCCGCCGAGATCACCGAGGGCATCCCGCTGCTGGCTCCCGGCGACAGCCAGACGATCGAGTTCACCGTCACGACGCCGGGCGACTACCCCTTCGAGTGCAGCTTCCACACCGCGCTGGGTCAGGTCGGCACGATGACCGTCAGCGGCTGACCCCACCGCCGTGTCCTTCGTCGACCTCGCGCTCATCGCGCTGGCCCTGCTCTTCGCGTTGTCGGGGTTCCGGCAGGGACTGATCGTCTCGGCGGCGTCCTTCGTCGGCTTCTTCGGCGGCGCGGTGGCCGGCGCCCAGCTCTCCGGGCCCGTCGCCGACCAGGTCTCCGGCTCCAGCCTGGCCCGGGTGTTCGTCGCGTTGGTCGTCGTCCTCGCCGGGGCCCTGCTGGGCCAGCTGGTGTCCGGTGCGGTCGGCCGGGCCATCCGCAGGAAGGTCACCTGGGAGCCGGCCAAGGTCGTCGACTCGGTGGCCGGGGCGTTCATCTCCGCCGTCGCCGTGCTGCTGGTCGCCTGGATGGTGGCCACCCCACTGGCCAACTCCGCGTTCCCGTCGGTGGCCAGCCAGGTACGCCAGTCCACGCTGGTGCAGGCCGTCGACCAGGGCGTGCCCGACGGCGTCCGGTCGCTCTACGACTCCCTGCGCGAGGCGATCGACCGCCGCGGGCTGCCCGACGTGCTCGACCCGCTCACCCCCACCCAGGTGCGTGACGTGCCCGCCCCCGACCAGGGTCTGCTCGCCAGCCCGGTGGTCACCCAGGTGCGCGGCTCGGTCGTCCAGATCAGCGGCATCGCCTCCTCCTGCTCCCGGCAGATCGACGGCTCCGGCTTCGTCTACGCCGATGAGCGGGTGATGACCAACGCCCACGTGCTGGCCGGCGTCACCTCGCCCACGGTCAACGCCGAGGGCAAGAGCTACGACGCCGTCCCGGTGTTCGTCGACGAAGAGACCGACGTCGCCGTCCTCGCCGTCCCCGGGCTGCCGCAGGTGCCGCTGACGTTCGCTGCGCAGCCGGCCGACTCCGGCGCCGACGCGATCATCATGGGCTACCCCGGTGGCGGCGGCCTCTACGTCGGCCCGGCCCGGGTGCGCGACCGCGGTGACATCAGCGGCCCGGACTTCCGCGCCTCGCAGACCGTCGTCCGCGACGTCTACGCCCTGTTCGGGCAGGTGCGGGCCGGCAACTCCGGCGGCCCGCTGCTGGCCACCGACGGCACCGTGCTCGGCGTCGTCTTCGCCTCGGCCATCGACGACCCGGACACCGGCTACGCCCTCACCGGCGCCCAGGTCGCCGAGGCGGCCGCCGCCGGCGCCGCTGGGCGCAGCCCCGTCGACACCGGCCCCTGCGAGTGACGCGCCCCGGCGGGGTCAGCGGGCCCAGGTGGCGATGGCGGCGCTGACCTCCTCGGGGGTCTCCTCGTGCGGGAAGTGGCCGATGCCGGGGAGCTCTCGCCACTCGTAGGCGCCGGCGACGTAACGGCCGGACCCGCGCGCGGTGGAGGGCAGGATGCAGGGGTCCAGGGTGCCGTGCAGCTGCAAGGTGGGTGCGGTGACCGGGGCGGCCATCCGACGGGCGTAGCGCAGACCGTCGGGGCGCAGCTGGGAGCGGAAGGCCCAGCGGTGGAACTCCATCGCGCCGTAGGCGGCCTGGGGGATGCGGGCGGCCTGGCGGTACCGCTCGACGGCCTCGGCGAAGTCGGTGGTGTGCACCCACTCCGGGCCCGCCCATCGGCGCAGCAGCTCGGCGACCGGGTCGTCGTCGTCCCGGGTCAGTCGCCGTTCGGGCAGCCGGGGGAGCTGGTAGCGCACCGCGTACGCCGACGCCCGACGCTGGGCGCCCGACGCCATCGCCGAACGCAGCTCGCGGGGGTGCGCGGAGGAGAGGACGACCAGCCCGCGGACCGTCCGCGGGTGCAGTGCAGCCATCGTCCAGCCGAGCAGCCCGCCCCAGTCGTGCCCGACGACGACGGCGTCGGACTCACCCAGCGCCCGGACGACGGCGGCGACGTCGGCCGACAGCGTGGGCAGGTCGTAGCCGCGTGGGGGCTTGTCGCTGCCGCCGTAGCCGCGCAGGTCGACCGCGACGGCGCGGAACCCGGCGTCGGCCAGGGCGACCAGCTGGTGCCGCCAGGCCCACCAGAACTGGGGGTACCCGTGCAGCAGCAGCACCAGCGGGCCCTCACCGGCCTCGGCGGCGTGCAGCCGGACCCCGTTGGCGGAGATGTCGCGGTGCCGCCAGGGCCCGGGCAGGAGCACGCTGGTCGCGTCGGGGGCGCCGTCCGGGACCCGCGGGGCCCCGGCGTCGGTCACCGGGTCAGCCCAGGCGGGTGTGCGGGTCCTGCCGGGCGAACTGGCCGTCCCGCACCACGGGCAGGTCACGCTGACGCCGGCCGGGGAGCTCGCGGCGCATCACGTCGGGCAGGTCCTTCAGCGTCTCGATGGTGCGCTCGGGCTTGCGCAGCTTCTTGGTCAGCTTGACCCCGACCAGGATCGCCAGCGCCGCGAAGAGCACCAGGGCGCCGAAGACGATGAAGTAGGAGACGAAGCGCGGCAGCCCCAGCCAGGTGATCAGCTCGGCCAGCCCGATGAACAGGAAGATCGAGGCGAAGGCGAGCATGACAGCGCCGACCGCGATCAGCCCACCGCCGATGCCGACCTTCTTCACCGAGGAGCCGACCTCGGCCTTGGCCAGCTCGATCTCGCTGCGGATCAGGGTGGAGACGTCGGCCATGGCGCTCTGCGCGAGAGAGCCGATGGAGGGCTCCTGGGGACCGGCCGGCTCGCCGGACAGTCGGGGCGTGGGCGCGCTGTGGGCCACGGGTGGGTCCTCCTCGATCAGTGCTGCCGCCAGCAGGGGGCCGGGCGGCGTCACGCTCCGGGCCTGCAGGGACCCGGGGTGTCTCCGGTGATCGTGCCTCATCGGGCACCGGCACGCCCGTCCCGTGCCGCCGCACGGCCCCTGGCCACCCCTCAGGAGGACCAGGACCGCACAGCACGCACCCGATTGATCACTGAACGGAGTCGTTCCGTGGTGTGGCCGTTCCCTGCCGGACCAGACCTGCAGCCACGTGACCCGCAGCTCGACCCGGGCACCAGCTCCACCTCGCCCCCGTCGTCGGGACCGGCTGAGCGAGCCCGCGGAGTGCCAGGGACGCGGACGCCGGGCCCCTGGCACTCCCTCGACCGCTAGTCCTCCGAGGAGCTCGGCATCTTCGAGCCGATCAGCTCCATGACCGAGGAGTCGGTGAGCGTCGAGACGTCGCCGAGCTCCCGGTTCTCGGCCACGTCACGCAGCAGGCGGCGCATGATCTTGCCCGAGCGGGTCTTGGGCAGCTCGGCCACGACCATGATCTGCCGCGGCGAGGCGATCGGGCCGATCTCCTTGCGCACGTGCTGGCGCAGGGTCGTCACCAGGTCCTCACCGGAGTCGGTGGCATCCCCGCGCAGGATCACGAACGCCACGATGCCCTGACCGGTGGTCGGGTCGGTCGCTCCGACGACGGCGGCCTCGGCGACGGTCGGGTGGCTGACCAGGGCCGACTCGACCTCGGTGGTGGAGATGCGGTGCCCGGACACGTTCATCACGTCGTCCACCCGGCCGAGCAGCCAGATGTCGCCGTCCTCGTCGAGCTTGGCGCCGTCCCCGGCGAAGTAGACGTTGTTCCCGTAGCGCGACCAGAAGGTCTCCACGTAGCGCTCGTCGGAGCCCCAGATGGTGCGCAGCATCGCCGGCCACGGCTCGGTGAGCACCAGGTAGCCGGTGGCGCCGGGCTGGATCGGCTTGCCCTCCTCGTCGACCACGGCGGCGGAGATGCCGGGGATCGCCCGCTGTGCGGAGCCGGGCTTGGTGGCGACCACGCCGGGCATCGGTGCGATCATGTGCCCGCCGG
>JAOPVM010000462.1 GCA_025966215.1 Klenkia sp. | reverse complement strand
CCCGCGCAGCGCGGCCAGGTGCGCGGTGGCGTAGCGCCAGCCCGCGTCCGGACAGCCCGCGGCCTCGGCCAGCCCCCGGTGCGCCTGCCCCAGCAGCTGGGAGGCAGCCGGTGGCAGCGGCGGGGTGAGCTCGAGCTGGGCGGGTGAGAGCACCCGGACGGCGCCCATCAGTCGTGCACCCGGACGAGCAGCCAGCAGTTCTCGGCCGGCTCCCAGGACAGGTCGAACACCCCGGCGAAGCTGGTCTGCGACCGCCCGGCGCGGACCGCCTCCAGCCGCCACACCTGCCGGGTGGCCACCAGGTCGGCCGAGGCACCCCCGCCACCGCCGGCCGCCGGCCCGCGCTGCCACCAGGGGGACGTCTCGACCCAGTGGTCGAGCAGCTCGCCGACCTCGTGCCGGCTGCCCGCCCGCCAGAACTGCACGGGCCCCAGCGGACCCTGCTCGACCTGCACCTCTTCACCGACGCGGCCTCCCGCGCCGAGCAGCACCCGGCTCATGACAGACTCCGCCCTCCTGCACCCCAGCCGACTTCCCCACCGGCTGTTCGAACACCTGTTCGAACACGACGAGCAGACCACGACCGCACGGAGGGCGTCAAGCCGACCTGCGTGTCCTGTGGAGGACCGGACCGACTGTCGGAGCCACTGTCGGACCCCTCCCCCACAGTGGGTCCCGTGGACGACCCGACCGCACGCGTGCGCCGTGCCTACGACACCGTCGCCGAGCCCTACGCCCGGCTGGTGGGCCGCGACCTGACCGGCCAGCCGTGGGAACGCCGGGTGCTCGACGCGCTGGTCGCCGTGGTCGACGGCCCGGTGCTCGACGCCGGGTGCGGCACCGGTCGCACCACCGGCCACCTGCACGCACACGGGGTCGACGTGCACGGGGTCGACCTCTCCCCCCGGATGGTCGCCGTGGCCCGCCGCGACCACCCCGGGCTCCTGTTCACCGAGGGGGACCTGGCCGCCCTCGACGAGCCCGACGGGCAGCTCTCCGCCGTCCTGGCCTGGTACTGCCTCATCCACGTCGCCCCGGCCGACCGGTCCGCGGTGGCCGCCGAGCTGGCCCGGGTGCTCCGGCCCGGGGGGCACCTGCTGGTCGCCTTCCAGGTCGGCACCGGCCACCTGCGCCGCACGTCGGCCTACGGCCGGGCGGTGGACCTCGACGTCTGGCGACTGGACCCCGAGGAGGTGCTGGGCGTCCTGGACGCGGCCGGCTTCGATCCGGTGACCCGGTGGGACCGCCCGGCCGGCCCCCGGGAGACCACGCCGCAGGCGGCCCTGCTGCTGCGCCGGCGGTCTCCCCACGAGCACGGTGCGACCGGCGGCACCGGGGACACCGGTGGGAGACTCGGGCCATGACCGTTGCTGACCACCCGCGGGTGGCCGAGGTCGTCGCGCAGCTGCGCGCCGCCGGTGCCGACGGCGCCGCCGACGAGGTCCGCGAGCTGCCCGAGAGCGCACCCACCGCTGCTGCGGCCGCCGAGCAGCTGGGCGTCGGGATCGGGGCGATCGCGAACAGCCTGGTCTTCGACGTCGGCGGCAACCCGCTGCTGGTGATGACCAGCGGCGCGCACCGGGTGGACACCGGGATGGTGGCCGGCCTGCTCGGCGTCCGCGAGGTGCGCCGCGCGAGCCCGGAGTTCGTCCGACTGCACACCGGCCAGGCGATCGGCGGGGTCGCGCCCCTCGGACACCCCCACCCGATCGGCACGCTGGTCGACGTCGAGCTCGCCCGGCACCCCGTCGTCTGGGCCGCCGCCGGGCACCCGCACACCGTCTTCCCGACCAGCTACGACGAGCTGCTGGCGATCACCGCCGGCACCCCGGCCGAGGTCGCCGCTCCCTTCGACCCACCCACCCCCGCACCCGATGAGGCCCGCACCCCGTGACCGACACCGTCCCCGCCACCCGGGTGGTCGAGCTGCCCACCCGATGGATGCGCGACCACCTGCACGAGGCGCTGGCCATCTACGGCGCCGCGATGGGCTACGGGGACTCCGTCGTCGCCGGCCGGTACGGCTACGCCGTGCAGCACACCGAGCGCTCGGGCTTCCGCGCGGTCGGCGCGTTCACCGCGACCCCGCAGGGCGAGCAGCTGGTCGGCTTCGGCTACGGCTACCTCGTGGCCCCCGGCCAGTGGTGGCACGACCAGGTGCGGCACGCGCTGGACCGGCGCACCGCCAAGCGCTGGCTGCCCGGTGCGTTCGAGGTCTGCGAGCTGCACGTGCACCCCGAGCACCAGAGCAAGGGCCTGGGCCGTCAGCTGCTGCACGCCCTGGTCGCCGATCTCCCGCACCCCGCCGCGCTGCTGAGCACCCCGGACGCCGAGACCAAGGCCTTCCGGCTCTACCAGGCCGACGGCTTCGTCGACCTGGCCCGCGGCTACCACTTCCCCGGTGACGCCCGGCCCTTCGCGATCCTCGGGGCCCGCCTCCCGCTGGGCACCCCCGCCGATGTCTGAGCCCCGCACCGACACCGCGGACGCCGTCGTCATCGGCTCCGGGCACAACGGCATGGTCGCCGCCTGCCACCTGGCCCAGGCCGGTCTGCACGTCGAGGTGGTGGAGAGCGACACCGTGCTCGGTGGGGCGGTGTCCACCGTGCAGCGCTGGCCCGGCGTGCACGTCGACCGGGGCTCCAGCGCGCACGTGATCATCCGGCACTCCGGGATCGTCGAGGAGCTCGACCTGGCCGCACACGGTCTGCGCTACGTCGACTGCGACCCGTGGGGTTTCGCCCCGGCCACCGCACCGGGCAGCGCGGGGCCCGACGGCCGGCCCATCGTGTTCTCCGTCGACCTCGACGCCACCTGCGCCTCCATCGAGGCCGCCTGCGGTCCCGGGGACGCCGCTGCCTACCGCCGGTTCGTCGGCGTGTGGGGCCCGCGCAGCGCCCAGGTGGTGCAGGCCTTCGGCGACCGGCCCAGCCCGGCCCGGCTGGTCCGCCACCTCTGGCCGCTCGGGGCCCCCGCGAAGGGCCGGCCCCGCACGGCGGGCGGCGAGCTCGCCACCGACTTCCTCGGCTCCGGCGACGCCCTGCTGGACCGCTGGTTCTCCTCCGAGCGGCTCAAGGCGGCGCTGGCCTGGTTCGGCGCCCAGTCCGGCCCGCCGATGTCCGAGCCCGGGACCGCGGCCATGGTCGGCTGGGCGGCGCTGCTGCACACCACCCCGCCCGGACACCCGGTCGGCGGCTCCGGCGGCCTGACCCACGCCCTGCGGGCCAAGCTGGAGTCGCACGGCGGCCGGGTCACCCTCGGCGACGGCGCCGCGTCGCTGCTGACCGGCGAGGGCCGGGTCACCGGTGTCGTCACCACCTCGGGACGACGGATCGAGTCCCCCGTCGTGGTCGCCGCCTGCCACGTGAGCGCCACCGCCGCCATCGCCGGGGCCGACGCCCCGCCCGCCCTGGCCGACGCCGCTCCACCGCTGGGCAACGGCTTCGGCCTGGTCGTCCGCTGTCAGACCGACGCCCTGCCCACCTACCCCGGAGTGTCGGCCGCCGACTCGTTACAGGGACTGCAACTGCTGTGCACCGACCGCGCCCAGCTGGCCCGGGCGCACGGTGACTGGTCGGCCGGGGAGCTGCCACGCGAGCCGGTGCCGCTGGCGATGAGCTTCTCGGCCAGCGACGACACCCTGGCTCCCGAGGGCCAGCACGTGGTGACGATCTGGGGCCAGTGGTACCCGTACGCGATGGCCGACGGCACCGACTGGGCCGCCATCGCCGACGCCGAGGCCCGCCGCCTGATCGAGGCCGTCGACCGGTACGCCCCCGGGTTCGCCGACTCGGTACAGCGGATGTACGTGCAGACCCCGCTGCGGCTGGAGCAGGAGCTCGGCCTGGTCCGCGGCAACGTCATGCACGTGGAGATGTCACTGGCCTCGATGTTCGCCTTCCGGCCCACCCCGGAGCTCTCCGGGCACCGCGTGCCGGGGCTGCCCGGGCTGTACCTGTCCGGGGCCTCCACGCACCCCGGTGGCGGGGTGTCGGGCAACTCCGGGCGGACGGCGGCCCGGGTCGTGCTGGGCGACCGGTCCCGGCTGGGCCGACTGACGAAGCGGCTCACCCGCCGGTGACCACGCTGGACCAGCGCACCGCCCACCCGACGGCGGCCCGGCTGCCGTGGGTGCTGGCCGGTGCCCTGGTGCTGGCCGCGATCGCCTACCCGCTGGCCGCGGGCGGTGGCCGGGACGTGGTCAGCTGGACCATCGTGCTGCTGGGGTCGGCGTTGTCGGTGGCGCACGCCTGGCTCTCCCGCGGTTCGCACACCGGACTCGGCGTGCTCGGGGTGGTCGTCGCCGCCTCGGTGCTGTTCGAGGCGGTGGGGCTGGCCACCGGGTTCCCCTACGGCAGCTACACGTACTCCGACGCGTTGGGCCCGACGCTGCTCGGCGTGCCGTTCCTGGTGCCGCTGGCCTGGCTGATGATGGCCTGGCCGAGCTGGCTGCTGGCCCGCCGACTGGTGCCCGCCCACCGGCTGGGTCGGATCGCCACCGCGGCCGCCGTCTTCGCCGCCTGGGACGTCGTGCTGGACCCCCAGCTCGTGCAGGCCGGCTACTGGACCTGGGCACACCCCTCCCCCGGTCTGCCCGGGATCGACACCGTGCCGCTGACCAACCTGGCCGGTTGGCTGCTGGCCGGACTGGTCACGATGGCCGCCCTGGACGCCCTCGCCGCCGGCCGCACCCCCCGGCTCGGCGACGGCGCCCCGATGCTGGTGCTGGCCTGGATGACCCTGGGTGGCGCCCTGGCGCACGCGGCGTTCCTCGACCTGCCCGGGTCGGCCGTCTGGGGGGTCCTGCTGGCCGTACCGGTGCTCGTCGCGCTGGCCCGGCAGCGCACCCGCCGGTGAGGCCGGTCGCGGTGCTCGCCGGGATCGGCGCGGTCTCGGCGCTGCACGCCGTGGTCAACACCGCACTGCTGCGTCGCCCCTCGGCCGACCCGCCGCCGGTGCAGCACCGGGTGCGGGTCGTCGTCCCCGCCCGGGACGAGCAGGCCACCCTCGGCGGCTGCCTGGCCACGGTCGCCGCACAGACCGGCGTGCCGCAGCTGGAGACCGTGGTGGTCGACGACGGCTCCACCGACGGCACGGCCGCGATCGCCCGCTCGCACGGTGTCGAGGTCCGCACCGCCGAACCGCCGGCGCCGGGCTGGCTGGGCAAGCCGGCCGCCTGCGCCCGGGGTGCGGCCGGGGCGGGCGACGTCGACGTGCTGGTCTTCCTCGACGCCGACGTCCGGCTCGCCCCGCACGCCGTCGCCGCGGCCGTGGCGCTGCTCGACGAGCACGAGCTGGACCTGGTCTCGCCCTGGCCGCGGCAGCTGGCGGTCACCCCGGCCGAGCGGCTGGTCCAGCCGCTGCAGCAGTGGCTGTGGGCGACCACGCTGCCGTTGCGACTGGCCGAACGGTCCCCCCGGCCCTCGCTGGCGGCGGCGAACGGACAGTTCCTGGTGGTCCGCCGGGAGGCCTACGAGCGGGCCGGCGGGCACGGCGCGGTGCGCGGTGAGGTGCTGGAGGACATCGCGCTGCTGCGGGCACTGAAGCGCTCGGGTGGGCGGGGTGTGCTGGTCGAGGGCTCGACGCTGGCCGCGACGCGGATGTACGAGGGCTGGGCGCCGTTGCGGGCCGGCTACGAGAAGTCGCTGTGGTCGGCGCTGGGCGGGTCACCGGTGGGCAGCCTGCTGGCCGGGGCCGCGCTGGCAGCGGTGTACGTCGTCCCCCCGCTGAGCGGGACCCGGGCCGGACTGGTCGGCTACGCCGCCGGGGTGCTGGGCCGGGCGGTCACCGCGTCGCGCACCGGCGGCCGGGTGTGGCCCGACAGCCTGACCCACCCGGTGGGGGTCGTCCTGCTCGACGTGCTGCTGGTCGGCTCCGTGCTGGGCCGCCGGCGGGGCACCCTGCAGTGGCGGGGCCGGACGCTGCGGTGAGACTGAGCGGTGTGACCACTCCCGACCCCGCCCGCACGCACTTCGACCCGGCCGAGATGGGCGCCGGGGCCTTCTACCGGGTGCTGAACTCCGTCGTCGTCCCCCGCCCGATCGCCTGGGTCTGCAGCCGGGACGCCGACGGCGGGCACAACCTGGCCCCGCACAGCTTCTACACCGTGGCCTGCGTGGACCCCCCGATCGTGCAGTTCACCTCGGTGGGCCGCAAGGACTCGCTGAACAACGTCGAGGCGACCGGGGACTTCACCGTGAACCTGACGCCGGAGGCGCTGTTCGAGCAGGTCAACGCCACCGGCACCGACTTCCCGCCCGACCACGACGAGGCCGAGCAGACCGGCGTGACGCTGGAGGACAGCACGGTGGTGGCGGCCAAGCGGGTCGTGGAGTCCCCGGTCAGCCTGGAGTGCGTGCTGCACTCGACCCTCCGGTTGGGCGACAGCACCGTCGTCTTCGGCCGGGTCGTGCACGCCACGGCCTGGGAGTCCGCGGTGCGCGACGGCCGGCCGCGGATCGAGGAGCTGAAGCCGCTGGCCCGTCTGGGTGGCAACGAGTGGGCGACGATCGGGGAGCTGAAGGAGATCAAGCGGATCCCCTTCAGCCAGTGGTCGCAGGACCCCTCGATCGGCCGGGCGCTGCGCGGGGACTGACCCTCAGGCAGGCAGGTGCGGGGCCACCTCGGCGGCGGCCTCGGCGCCGAACGCGGCCTCGAACCGCTGCAGGAAGGACTCCCGGGGCAGTGAGTACTCCTGGGTGCCCACGACCTCGACGGCAGCGGTGGCCACGGCCGAGCCGACCTGGGTGGCCCGCTCCAGCGACAGACCCCACTGGCGGGCGGCGACGAAGCCCGCGCGCAGCGCGTCGCCGCCGCCGGTGGGCTCCACGGGGCGGGTCTCGGGGACGGCGATGACGTCGATCGTCTCCTCCCCGACCCGCTCGACCCGCACGCCGGCAGCGGCCCGGGTGGTCACCCAGGTGCCGACCCGGTCGAGGACCTCGGCGTGGCTCCAGCCGGTCTTCTGCTTGAGCAGCGCGGCCTCGTACTCGTTGGTGAACAGCAGCTCGGCACCGTCGACCAGGGTGCGGATCATCGCCCCGTCGGCCCAGGCCAGCTGCTGGGAGGGGTCGGCCATGAACGCGTAGCCGCGGTCCTTGCACTCCTGGGTGTGCTGCACCATCGCGGTGGGGTCGTTGGGGCCGACGATGACCAGGTCGAGGGTGCCCACCCGCTTCTCCACCGGAGCCAGCTCGATCATCGAGGCCTCGGCCATCGCCCCGGAGTAGAACGAGGCGATCTGGTTGTTGGCCGAGTCGGTGGTGCAGGTGAACCGGGCGGTGTGCTTGAGCTCGGACCAGTGCACCGAGGCGGTGTCCACGCCGTGCCGGTTCAGCCAGGCCTCGTAGTCGTCGAAGTCGTTGCCGACCGCGCCGACGAGCACCGGGGTCAGGCCCAGCAGCCCCATGCCGTAGGCCATGTTGGCCCCGGCGCCGCCGCGGTGCTGGACCAGGTCGTCGACCAGGAACGACAGCGAGACGTTCTCCATCTGGCCCTCGACGAACTGCTCGGTGAAGGTGCCCGGGAAGGTCATCAGGTGGTCGGTGGCGATCGAACCGGTCACGGCGACGGACACGGTGGGGCTCCAGAGGGGGGTGCGGGCCGACGACGACCCGGGAGGACCCGGTGGCGGCTGCTCGGCAGCCCCCCCGGGGTTCACCCGAGCGTAACGGGACCGGGACCGTCCAGCGCCCTGCGCAGCTGGAGGCCCAGCTGCGTGGTGCCGACCACGCCGAGCAGCACCCCGACGGCCGCGCCGGTCACCACGACCGGCTCGGCCAGCCCGACCAGCGAGGAGACCCCGGCCCCGCCGAGCGTCATCCCCGCCATCGCCACCCGGGTGGGGCGCTCCCAGACCGACACCGCGCCGGTCTCGTCGACCCCGGCCTGCCCGGCCCGGGCGCGCAGGTAGTCCGGCAGCCAGCAGAGCGCGCCGAAGGCGACGACGAGCCACCCGGGTGCCCCGGCCACCCAGAGGGCGAGTGAGTAGGCGACCTCGGTCAGCCGGTCGACGACGGAGTCCAGCACGAACCCCCGCCGGCTGGCCCGCCCGCCGGCGATGGCCAGCGCGCCGTCCAGGGAGTCCAGCAGGCCCGACAGCCCGATCAACAGCCCGGCCGAGATCAACCACGGCCCGCCGGCGGCGGCCGGACCGATCGCGGCCAGCGCCACCACCAGGCCCAGGGCGGTGACCAGCAGCGGCGAGAGCCCGGACAGCACCCGGGCCAGG
Source organism: Klenkia sp. (assembly GCA_025966215.1). Classification (GTDB taxonomy): domain Bacteria; phylum Actinomycetota; class Actinomycetes; order Mycobacteriales; family Geodermatophilaceae; genus Klenkia. The sequence goes on along the minus strand of JAOPVM010000462.1, from coordinate 2,494 downwards.
GAGTACGCGATGGTCAGCCAGCCACGGACGATGCCGCTGGCGCGCGGGTCGGTGCCGCCGTGCCAGGCGGACCACGCGTCGAAGTACTCGTCTCGGGTCAGGAACGACGACACCGGCACAGTCCACCAGGCGTGTCGACAGCGGGGACAGTGGTGGGGTGTTCGCCAGCCTCTCCCCCGCCCGTCGCCGGCTGGTCCTCGGCCTGCTGGCTGCCGTCGTCGTGGCCGCGCTCGCGCTGACCGCCGCGCTGCTCGTCCCCCGGCTGACCGCCCAGGACCCGGTCGAGGTCTCCCAGTCCGAGCCGGGCCCGGTGCTGCTGGTACCCGGGTACGGCGGGTCGACCGGGTCGCTGCAGACGCTGGCCGACCGGCTGGACGCCGTCGGTCGGGACGCCACCGTCGTCGAGGTGCCGAACGGGGGCACCGGGGACATGACCGCCGCCGCCGCCGTGCTCGGCACCGCGGTGGACGATGCACTGGCACGGACCGGGGCGACCAGCGTGGACGTCGTGGGCTACTCGGCCGGGGGCGTCATCGCCCGGCTGTGGGCCGTGGACGGCGGGGCCGGGCAGGCCCGGCGGATCCTCACCCTGGGTTCCCCGCACCACGGCACCACGGTCGCCGACCTGGGCTCGGAGCTGGCCCCGGACCAGTGCCCGGTCGGCTGCCAGCAGCTGACCACCGACAGCGATCTGCTGCGCGAGCTGAACGCCGGGGACGAGACCCCGACCGGCCCGACCTGGGTGTCGATCTGGACGACGGTGGACCAGACGGTCACCCCGCCGGACTCCGCCGAGCTCGACGGCGCGCTGAACCTCACCGTGCAGTCGGTCTGCGCGGACTCCACCGTCGAGCACGGCCAGCTGCCCTCGGACCCCCTCGTGCAGGGCATCGTGCTCGCCGAGCTGGCCGGCGGGCAGCCCGTCACCCTCGGCCCGGCCGACTGCGGGCGGCTGTCGGGCTGAGTCAGCCGGCGCGGCGTCCCAGCGCCCGGTAGGACCAGCCGGCGGCCTCCCAGGCGTCCCGGTCCAGGGCCTGCCGACCGTCGAGCACCCGCTTGTTCGCCACGACCTGACCGAAGGCGACCGGGTCGAGCTCGCGGAACTGCTTCCACTCGGTCAGCAGCAGCACCGCATCAGCCCGTTCGGCGGCCTCCTCGGCGGTGTCCACCACGTCCAGCTGCGGCCACGAGCGGCGGATGTTGTCCCCGGCCGCGGGGTCGGTGACCCGCACGCTGGCGCCCTGCAGCTGCAGCTGGGCGGCCACGTTGAGCGCCGGGGAGTCCCGGATGTCGTCGGAGTCGGGCTTGAACGCCGCCCCCAGCACCGCGATCCGCTTCCCGACCAGCGAGCCGTCGCACACCTCACGGGCCAGGTCGACCATCCGGATCCGGCGGCGCATGTTGATGTTGTCCACCTCGCGCAGGAACGTCAGCGCCTGATCGGCACCCAGCTCCCCGGCCCGGGCCATGAACGCCCGGATGTCCTTGGGCAGACACCCTCCACCGAACCCCAACCCGGCGTTGAGGAACTTCCGACCGATCCGGTCGTCGTACCCGATCGCATCGGCCAGCTGCTTCACGTCCGCCCCGGTCGCCTCGCACAGCTCGGCCATCGCGTTGATGAAGGAGATCTTGGTGGCCAGGAAGCTGTTCGCGGCGGTCTTGACCATCTCCGCCGTCGCGTAGTCCGTCACCACCTGCGGGGTGCCGGCGGCCACGATCGTCGCGTACACCTCGTCCAGCACCCCCCGGGCCCGCTCGCCCGCCGGGCCGTCCGGGATGCCGTAGACCAACCGGTCCGGGTGCAGGGTGTCGGCGACGGCGAAGCCCTCCCGCAGGAACTCCGGGTTCCACACCAGCGTCGCCCCCGGCACCACCTGCGCCACCCGCTCGGCCAGCCGGGCCGCCGTCCCCACCGGGACCGTGGACTTGCCCACCACCAGCTCGCCGTCACCCAGCACGCCCAGCAGCGACTCCACCGCCGACTCCACGTACCGCAGGTCCGCGGCGTACTCACCGCGCTTCTGCGGGGTCCCCACGCACACGAAGTGCACCGCCGACCCCGCGGCGTCGGCCACGTCGGAGGAGAACCGCAGCCGGCCCGAGGCCAGCGAGGTGCCCAGCAGCTCCTCGAACCCCGGCTCGTGGAACGGAGCCCGCCCCGCAGCCAGCAGCTCCGCCTTGGGGACGTCGACCTCGATGCCGACGACGTCGTGACCCAACTCGGCCATCGAGGCTGCGTGCACCGCACCCAGGTAGCCGCAGCCGATCACCGAGAGCTTCATGGGGTCATCCTGCCGGGCGACGGTCAGTCGGCGAACGCCAGCCCGGCCGCCTCCAGTGCGGTGGCCAGCCGGGCGACCGCGATCGGGCCCACCCCGTGCACCGCCAGCAGCCCGGCCCTGCTGGACCCGGCGACGGCCTCCAGGGTGGTGAGCCCGGCCGCCCGCAGCGCCCGGGTGGCCGGCGCGCCGATGCTGGGCAGCGGCGTGCC
>JAOPVM010000401.1 GCA_025966215.1 Klenkia sp. | reverse complement strand
GACACCCCGGAACTGGGGTAAAACATATGGCACTGACTTTCAGCACGCTGTTGAGTTCTCAAGGAGCGGACACTCAGGAACGCCAGCCCCAGAGGAGCTTCGTCTTCCCAGTGGATTATCCTGCTCGGCGTCTCAGGCCCGACCTCGCGGTCGTTCCCGGCGCAGAGAGAAAGTTACGTGCCCGGACTCCTGCCGTCAACCTCGGGGGGACCGGTTTCGTCGCCCACCGGGCCCCTCCGGGTGGGCTCGGGGGCAAAGGCGCAGGTCAACCGGTTTCGATCCGGGCGGGTCTGCGAGGCAGGTCACGTGTCGCCGGTGTGTCCGGGGCGCGTCGCCCCGGTGTCGCAGCGCCCCGGACCCCGTCAGAGACCGAGGAGGGCGTCGATCCCGATCGTCAGCCCGGGCCGGCGGGACACCTCGCGCACCGCGAGCAGCACCCCGGGCATGAACGAGGCGCGGTCGTAGGAGTCGTGCCGGAGCGTGAGCGTCTCGCCCGGGGCGCCGAGGAGCACCTCCTCGTGCGCGACCAGACCGGACAGCCGGATGGAGTGCACGGGCACCCCGTCGACGTCGGCTCCCCGTGCACCGGGGAGGGAGGCCGCCTCCTGGGTGGCGTCCGGCGCCGGGGCCATGCCGGCCGCCCGGCGGGCGTCGGCGATCACCGAGGCCGTCCGGGAGGCGGTGCCCGACGGGGCGTCGACCTTCCCGGGGTGGTGCAGCTCGATCACCTCGACCGAGGGGAAGAAGCGGGCCGCCTCCGCGGCGAAGCGCATGAGCAGCACGGCGCCGATGCCGAAGTTGGGCGCGATCAGCACACCGAGCTCGGGCTTGGGCTCCAGCCACTCCCGGATGGTGGCGATCTTGGCGTCGTCGAAGCCCGTCGTCCCCACCACGCAGTGGATGTTCTGGTCGATGCAGAAGCGGATGTTCTCCATGACCGACTCGGGCCGGGTGAAGTCGACGGCGACCTGGGCTCCCCCGTCGGCGACGTTGAACAGCCACTCGCTGCCCTCGACCATGGCGACGAGCTCGAGGTCCTCGGCGTCGTTGACGGCCCTGCAGACCTCCACCCCCATGCGCCCGCGGGCACCCAGGACGGCGACCGAGGTGAGCGGGACCTCGGGGGTCGGGGTGACGGTGGCTTCGGGGGTGCTGGAGGTCATGCCGGCACTCTCACCAACGCCGCCCCGGGATGCAAGCCGGTCAGGCGGTCGGGCGGACCCGGGCCACGGCACGCCAGAGCAGCAACCCCAGGGCCACGCCCGCCACGTCGGCGACCCAGTCCCCCACCGAGGCGTCCCGACCCACCAGGTCGGTGCCCTGCACGACCTCGCTCACCGCGGCGTAGCCGACCAGGGCGACCCCGACGACCACCTCGCGGATGCCGGCCCAGCGGGAGGTGAACGCCAGGACCAGGAACAGCCCGGCGTGCACGACCTTGTCGACCCCCGGCGGGGAGGAGGGCACGTCGGAGGGGGGTGCGAAGAGCACGGCCAGCGACACCAGCACCGCGACGGCGAACGCGCCACGGGCCAGCGCCCCGTGCTCGACGAACCACTCCCTCATGCGGCGAGCGCCTCCAGGTCCTTCTGCCGGTAGGGGCCGACCACGGCCAGGCACAGGTCGCGGGTGAGCAGGTCGGCGGCGACCGCGCGCACCGCCGCGGTGTCCACCGCGTCCAGCCGGGACAGCACCTCGGGCACCGGGACGTACTCCCCGTAGGAGAGCTCGCTCTTGCCGAGCCGGCTCATCCGGGACCCGGTGTCCTCCAACCCCAGCACGAGACCACCGCGGAGCTGCCCGATCCCGCGGGCCACCTCCTCGTCGGTGATCCCGTCCGCGGCGACCTCGGTCAGGGAGGCCCGCACCAGGCGCAGCACCTCGGGCACCCGCTTGGGCGCGCACCCCGCGTAGACCGAGAAGACCCCGGTGCCGGCGTAGTGGGTCAGCGAGGAGCCCACGCTGTAGACCAGTCCACGCTTCTCGCGTACCTCCTGGAACAGCCGGGAGCTCATGCCCCCACCGACGGCGGCGTCCAGCACGGCCGCGGCGTACCGCCGGTCGTCGGACCGGCTCAGTCCGATGCCGCCCAGCAACAGGTGGGTCTGCTCGGTCTTCCGGTGGATGAGACCCGTGCGGTGCGCCGGCGCCCTCAGCACCGCGTCGTCCCCGGACCGCAACGGATCGGGGCGGGCGGGCCCGGACAGCCGGTCGCCGAACGCGGCGTGGACCAGTGCGAGCACCTGGGCGTGGTCCACCCGGCCGGCGGCGGCGACCACGATGGAGGGGGTGGCGTAGCGCCCGCGGTACCAGCCGTCGACGTCGTCCCGGCTGAGGGACTCGATGGACTCCACCGTGCCCAGCACCGACCGCCCGAGCGGGGTGTCGCCGAACAGGGTGTCGGAGAACAGGTCGTGCACGGCGTCGGCGGGCTCGTCGTCGCGCATGGCGATCTCCTCGAGCACCACGGTGCGCTCGGACTCCAGGTCCGGGGCCGTGTTGAGCGCCTCGGTG
>JAOPVM010000386.1 GCA_025966215.1 Klenkia sp. | reverse complement strand
CCTTCGTCATCCGGCACACCTCGGGCTTCGTCTGCGTCGCCCTCGAGGACGACGACTGCGACCGGCTCCTGCTGCCGGCCATGCCGGGTGGGGACGGCGGGACGGGCAGCCCGTACCGGGTGACGGTCGACCTCCGCGGCGAGGGCACCGGCATCTCCGCCGAGGACCGCGCCCGTACCGTCGACGCGCTCTCCAGCGCGACCTCGGTGCCCGAGCGGTTCACCCGCCCAGGGCACGTGGTGCCGCTGCGGGCCGCGGCCGGGGGCGTCCTGACCTCCGCGGGTCCGGCCGAGGCGGCCGTCGACCTGGCCGGTCTGGCCGGACGACGGCGAGCCGCCGTGCTGTGCGCGATCGTCTCGCCCGTCGACCCCACCCGGATGGCGTCGGGGGACGAGCTGACCTCGTTCGCCCGGGACCACGGCCTGGTCCACCTGGGCGTGGCCGATCTGGTGGCGCACCAGGAGCGGACTCAGCCCGCGGTGCTGCGGGACCAGGACGTCGCGCTGGACACCTCCGCCGGCGTCTTCCGCACCCTGACCTACCGGTCCCCGGCCAGCCCGGGCGAGCACGTCGCCTTCGTACTGGACGACACCGGTCAGCTGGGGTCCGCCCGGCCCACCGACGTGCACGTGCTCACCGCCTGCCCGGTCCACGACCTGAACGGCCAGCTGGCCTGCGCCCACGCCCGCGCCCTGGACGACGCGCTGACCGCAGTGCGCCGGCAGGGGAGCGGGGTCGTCGTCTGCGTGCGCCCCGCCGGCGTGCTCGCCGCCTGGCGGCTGGGACCCGCTGGGCACCGTGCACCCGCGGCCGAGGACGTCGTGGCGGCCGTCGTGGCGGACCTGCAGGTGCAGTCCGCCCACCGGGTCGAGCACGGGGCCGGCCCGTCGGCCGGGCTCCCGTGCGCCGCCCCCGCCGTCCTGACCTCGCACCACCCAGCCCGCATCGCGGGCTGACCCCACGACACGGAGACGAGTGAGCAGATGAACGCCGCGACCCGCCTGCAGCAGGTGTCCCGTCGCCTGCCCGACCACATCGCGGTCCGGCACGCGGGCAGTGAGCTGACCCACGCGGAGCTGGACGCCCAGGCCCGGGCCTTCGCCGGTGCCCTCGTGGCCCGGGGGATCACCCCGGGCGACCGGGTCGGCATCCTGATGCACAACCAGCCGGAGTGGCTCGTCGCCCTGCTGGGCAGCTGGCAGGCCGGCGCGGTGGTCGTCCCCTACAACCACCTCGTGCACCCCGACGCCCTCCGGCACGCCACGCTGGACGCCGGCGTGCGGTTGATCGTCACCCCGGCGGTCGACGTCCGACGGGTCCACGAGGCGATGGGCGCCGACCTCGGGGACCTCACGATCGTCTCGGTCGGTGCCGCGGACGGCGACGTCGAGCTGTGGCAGGACGTCCTGGCGACGGCGACCCCGCTGCACCGGATCGTGCCCCGGCTCGACGTCGACGACGCGATGCTGATGTACACCAGCGGGTCCACCGGGAAGCCCAAGGGCGTGCGGCAGACCCACCGCAACACGGTGGCCGTGGCCGAGGCCGCGATCGACGCGTGGTCGCTGACCGAGGCGGACCACGCACTGGTGTGCACGCCGCTGTTCCACGTCGGCGGGCTGCAGTTGATCAGCCTGCCCACCCTGCTGGCCGGTGGCACGGTGACCTTGCGCCGGTGGTCGGTGCGGGAGTACCTGGACGACGCCCGCGACCTGCGGCCGACGTTCACCGCGCTGGTCCCGGCGATGATGGCCGACATCCTGACCCACCTGCAGGGCAGGCCGTTCCCGCTGCCGGACCTCCGGGTCTGCGCGATCGGAGGGAGCGCGCTGCCGCAGGCACGGCTCCAGCAGCTGACCGAGGTCACCGGCGTGGTCCCGGTGAACATCTACGGGCAGACCGAGCAGAGCGGGGTCTCCATCACCGAGCCCCTCGACGAGGACCGCCGGGAGGGCTCGCTGGGCCGACCCCTGCACCAGGTCGTGCAGACCCGGGTCGTCGTCCCTGACAGCACGCCGCCGCGCACCGCGGCCCACGGCGAGATCGGGGAGCTCTGGGTCCGCGGGGACACCGTCACCCCCGGGTACTGGCAGCTGGCCGACGCGAACGCCGAGAAGTTCGTCGACGGCTGGTTCCGGACCAGCGACCTGGTCCGCACCGCCGAGGACGGGTACGTCTACTACGTCGACCGCACCGACGACATGATCATCAGTGGTGGCGAGAACGTGTTCCCGCAGATGGTCGAGGGCTTCCTGGCGGCCTGTCCGCTGGTCGCCGAGGTGGCCGTCATCGGCACCCCGCACGAGCGCTTCTCCAGCCAGGTGACGGCGGTCGTCGTGCCGGTCCGGCCGGGGACGACGGCCGAGGACATCGCTGCGTGGTGCGCTCAGGACCCGAACCTGCGGGGGCTGCAACGTCCCCGCCGGATCGAGATCGTGCCGAGCATCCCGCGCACGGCGACCAACAAGGTGGACCGCCCCACGCTGAAGCGGGCGTTCAGCAGCGCCGGCTGACTCAGACGGCGGTGTACCCACCGTCGACGAGGTGGAAGGCGCCGGTGATGAAGGCCGCGGCCGGGGAGGCCAGGAAGCTGATCACGGAGGCCACCTCGTCGGCGGTCCCGAGGCGGCCGACGGGGTGGGCTGCGGCGGTCCGGTCCCGCTGGGCGACGTCCTGGTGGTCCAGGAGCGGGGTGTCGACGAAACCAGGGCCGACGGCGTTCACTCGGATCCCGGCCGACGCGTAGTCCAGGGCGGCGCTCTTCGTGAGCCCGACGACGGCGTGCTTGCTGGCCACGTAGGCCGCCGCACCCACGGCGGCGACGGTCCCCATCACCGAGGCCACGTTGACGATCGAGGCGCCCCGGGGGGAGTCCAGCATCAACGGCACCTCGGCACGCAGGCAGTGGAAGACGCCGTCCAGGTTCACCGACGTCACGCGGCGCCAGTCGTCGTCGGACATGTCGGCCACGAGCTTCTTGGCGGGCACGCCGACGCCGGCGTTGTTGATCGCGACGTCCAGGCGGCCGAAGCGGCTGCGGACCTCCTCGACCATCGCGCCGACGGAGCCCGGGTCGGAGACGTCGACCCGCAGCGCGGTCCCGCCGACGGCCGCAGCCGTCTCCTCGGCGGCCTCGCGCCGCAGGTCGGCCACGACCACCTGCGCGCCGGCGGCGGCCAGCTGACGGGCACACGCCGCCCCGATCCCGGACCCCCCTCCGGTGACCAGTGCGACCCGACCCGTCAGCGCTCCGTGCGTCATGGCGCCCACCGTCCCGCACGTCCCGCCGTCCCGACGTCCGAGTTCGGGACACCGCCCTGCTGTCCGCCTTTGGGACAACAACCGCCACCCGGACGGTGCCAGCGTGGGATCCACGTCACACCGCCGTCCCGCCCGGGCCCGGTGCCCGACCACCACGACGACCGGAGCCCGCCGGCGTCCTGCACCGAGGAGGTCCCGTGAAGGTCCACACGACCAACCTGATCCAGAACTACGCCAACGCCCAGAGCGACTACGACGTCTACCAGGACCAGATCGCGATGTCGCTGCGCGCCGACGCGGACGGTTACGAGAGCATCGGGTGCGTCGAGCACCACTTCGACCCCGGCTACTCCATGTGCCCGGACAACACCCAGTTCCTGTCCTACCTGGCCGGCCGGACGACCCGGGCCAAGCTGCACACGACCGCGGTGATCATCCCGTGGAACGACCCGATGCGGGTCGTGGAGAAGATCGCCCTGCTGGACAACCTGTCCGACGGGCGGGCGGTGTTCGGCATGGGCCGCGGCCTGGCCCGCCGGGAGTTCGAGGGCTTCGGCATCGAGATGGGGGAGTCCCGGGAGCGCTTCGACGAGGCCGCCGAGATGATCATCCGCGGCTTGGAGGAGGGCTTCGTCGAAGGTGTCGGGAAGTACTACCCGCAGACCAAGGTGTCCGTGCACCCGGCACCGTTGGCGACCTTCCGGGGCCGGACGACGTGCGTGGCGATGAGCCCGGACTCCGCGGTGGCCGCCGGCAAGCTGGGCGTGCAGATGATGGCGTTCATCCAGGGGCCGATGGACACGATGCACATGCCGATGATCGAGCAGTACCGCGAGGCGTTCCGCGAGAGCCAGGGCACCGACGCCCCGCCGCCGCTGATGATCGACCTGACGTACTGCCACGCGGACTCCGACACCGCCCGCGCCGCCGCGTACGAGCACGTCGCCAACTACTACATGACGTGCGTGGAGCACTACGAGTTCGGCGAGCGGCACTTCGAGAGCACCACCGGGTACGCCTCCTACGCCGCCGCCAAGCAGGCGATCGACGAGTACGGCCTGGACACCGTGGTCGACATCTACGTCAACGCCCAGATCTGGGGCACCCCGGCCGAGCAGATCGCCAAGCACGAGGAGCGCCGGGCGATCGTCGGGGAGTACGAGCCCATCTCGGTCTTCCAGTACGGCGGGCTCAAGGGCGCCAAGGCGGCCGCCAGCTACGAGCTCTTCACCGCCGAGGTGCTGCCCGCCCTGCAGTCGATGTGACCCCCTCCCTCCCCACCCGACAGGAGCACTCCCATGGCAAGCCCTGAACTCACCCGCGCCCGCGACCTGCTGAGCCACCTCGTCTCCGAGCCCGAGGCCACGATGGAGGACTACCGGCGCCTCTACGACGAGGTGCTGGACAACTTCGAGGTGCCGGCGGACGCCGACGTGCAGGAGGTGGACGCCGGGGGCGTGCCCGCCATCTGGGTGTCGGCTCCGGGCACGGCCTCGGACAAGGTCGTCGTCCTCGTGCACGGCGGGGGCTGGTGCATGGGCACCGCGCGCGGGTACCGGGAGTTCGGCTATCGCATCTCCCGGGCCGCCGACGCCCGCGTGCTGGTGGTCGACTACCGGCTCGCGCCCGAGCACCCCTTCCCCGCACCGCTCGACGACGCCGTCACCGCCTACCGCTGGGCCACGACGCAGGACGGCGTCCGCCAGGTCGCCTTCGTCGGCGACTCGGCCGGGGGCGGTCTCGTGATGGGCGCTCTGGTCCAGCTGCGGGACACCGGTGGCCCCGCCCCGGTGGCCGCCGTCGTCTGCTCGCCGCTGGTGGACCTGGCCGGGGAGGGGGAGTCGCTGGTCACCCGCGCCGACCGTGACCCGCTGCCCGCGGCCGGGCTGGTCGCGGCCATGGGCGGGGCCTACCTGGGTGGCCTGGAGCCGAAGGCCACCCCGCTGGCCTCCCCGCTGTACGCCGACCTGTCCGGGCTGCCGCCGTTGCGCGTGCTGGTCGGCACGGACGAGGGCCTGCACGACGACTCCATCCGCCTGGTGGACGCCGTGCGGGCGGCCGGCGGACAGGCCGAGCTGGAGGTGGGGGAGGAGATGGTGCACATCTGGCCGGTCTTCTCCTTCCTGCCCGAGGCCCAGGCCTCGACGGAGCGCCTCGGCGAGTTCCTGAGCAAGGCGTTCGCCGCCGCCGGCTGAGCAGGGGTCACGACTGCCGGGGCCCCTCGCGAGTCCCGGTGCGAGCCCCGTCGTCCGCACGGACGGCGGGGCGGTCGGCTGCCGAGCTCGTTGACGGCCTGTCAGCAGCCGGACATGATGCGGGTCACACCGGGCCCCCGGGCCGGGGGCCCGCGACGACGGGGAGACGTGTGGACGACGTGGTGGGCGCGAGCCCCGCGAGGACCGTCCGGTGGGACGACGGCGACGACTGGGTCCGGGCCGTGCACGGCGCGCGCGAGGCCCTGCACGCGGGGGCCGGTCAGCTGGCCTACCCCGGCGGTGCCGTGCGCCCGGTGGTCTTCGACTCCTGGCGGCGCAGCGTGCTGCAGGGCCTGGACCCGGACACGGTCTCCCCGGGCTGGTGCCCGGACGTCGAGCTGGACTCCCACCTCACCCGGGTCGTCACCCCGCTGGTGGAGAAGCGCGCCGCCGCCCTGGAGCAGGCCATGTGCTCCCTGGCGCTGACCGACAACGAGGGCCGCCTGTTGCGGCGGTGGGTCCCCGACAGCGCGTTCGCCGGCCGGCTGGACGCGCTGAACATCGTCCCCGCGTTCTCGGTCGCGGAGTCCCACGTCGGGACGACGAGCGCGATCGCGCTGCTCAGCGGCACGCCGGTGCTGGTGCGGGGTCCCGAGCACTACAGCGAGGCCTACCACGCGCTCAGCTGCGCCGGGGCGCCGATCTTCCACCCGGTGACCCGGCGCATCGTCGGCAGCCTGGACCTGACCTGCCGGCTGGCCGACAGCAGCCCCGTCGTCCTGTCCTGGGTGATGGAGCTGGCGACCGAGGTGCAACGGTGCCTCCGGCAGTCGGCGACCCGGACGGAGCAGCTGCTGCTGGACGCCTACCTCGACCACGACCGGGACGCGCGCCACCCGCTGGTCGTGCTGGACCAGCGGACCATCATCACCAACACCGCCGCGGCCCGGTTGCTCGGCAACGTGGACCAGGCCGTCCTCTGGGAACACGCCTCGCGGGCGGTCATGGACCGGCACGACCCCGGTGTCGTACAGCTGGGGAACGGGACCCGGGTGACGATCGTCGTGCACCCGGTCGTCGACGGCGGCATGCCGGTGGGCGCGGTCCTCAAGCTCCGGCGCGAACTGGAACCGGCACCCCGGCGCCGTGCGGTCGAGCCCGCGCCGGCGCTGTCCGGTCTGGTGGGGCGCAGCTCGGCCTGGCGGACGCTGTGCAGCCAGGCGCTGCACGCCCGCAGTGCCCGCAGCGTCCTGGTGGTCGGTGAACCGGGCACCGGACGGCTGGCCGTCGCACGGGCGATCGCCCCTGCGGGGCCCGTCCGGGTCGAGCAGGTGCCCGGTCCGGGAGAGCTCGCCCGCCCCGACGGGATGGACCGGTGGCTGACCACCGTCGAGTCGGTGGTCGGGGACCCCACCGAGACCCTGGTCCTGAGGCACGTCGACCGGCTCGAGCCGGGCGCAGCCGAGGCGACCCGCGAGGCCCTGGGACGGCGTCCCCCGGGCGGGATGGTCGTGGCGACCTCGGCGTCCGGCCGGTTCACCGCCGACGGCGAGCACCCGCTGCTGGGGTCCTTCGAGGAGGTGGTGGAGGTCCCGGCGCTGCGCGACCGGATGGAGGACGTCCCGCTGCTGCTGGCCGCCCTGGCCGAGGAGGCCGCCGCCGGTGGTCCCGTCGTGCACTGGATGCCCGACGCCGTCCAGGCGCTCGGTCGCCTGCCGTGGCAGGGCAACACCGCAGCCCTCGAGGCGCTCGTGCGACGGGTGGTGGCCCGGCGCCCACGAGGTGGTCCGGTCACCGCGGCCGACCTGCCCCCCGACCTGGTCGCCCGTACCTCCCGGCGCCGGCTGGCCCGGATGGAGCAGGCCGAGGCCCTCGCCATCACCCGGGCCCTCCAGGACGCCGGGGGCAACAAGTACCGGGCCGCCGAGTCCCTCGGCATCGCCCGCTCGACGCTCTACCGCAAGGTCCGCGCCCTGGGGATCGACCTGTCGACCGTCACCTGGTGAGCTGCCGGTCCGGCGCCCGGTGGGTCTCCGTGGTCGTGACCACCGCCCAGAGGGTGAGCAGGCCGGCCAGGACGACGAACGTCGCCACCGAGTAGTCGCGGTCAACGGGGTGGACCCGCCACCGACGACGGCCCCCGGCTGGTAGCCCAGCGACGCCCCGGAGTACCGCACCCGGTGCTGGACATCTCGGTGAAGAAGGCGGCCATCGGCCCGTAGAGGGCGCCCGACACCGCTGGTTGAACACCAGTGCCGCGGCGGTGACGGCCCGGGTCAGCCGGCGGGCTCGAAGTGGCTGATGTCGAGGATCTGACCGGTCCGCTCGGCCGCCCAGACCGCCCGGACCCGGCTGCCGTGCGGCAACTGCTCCCGCACCGTGGCCGGGTCGGTGAAGTCCAGTCCGGTGACCACGTGCATGAGCAGTGTGTCGGCGCCGGCCAGCCGGATCCCCCCGACGGCGTAGGGCGGCGTCGGCCCACCGGTGAACCCCTGCCAGACGACGGTGAAGACCTCCAGGTCGCCCTCGGCGGGCAGCTCGGTCCACTCCTGGGTGCGGACGAAGCACGCCTCGCAGTAGGCCTGCGGCGGGACGAAGGTGCGCGAGCACTCGGGGCAGGAGTTCGCCAGGATCTTCTGCTCGCGCAGGCCCTGCATGAACCGGCCCCAGGTCGAGCCGAGGTGGACGTCGTAGGTGAGGTCCCAGTGGACGGTCTGGGTGAGCGGGCTGGTCATGACTGCTCCTGGGGGTCGAGCCGGGAGAACACGGCGAGGTTCTCGAACTGGAAGAAGCTGCCACCGGTGCCGTGGGCCAGACCGGTGCGGGCACCGGGGACCTGGATGGACTCGGGGGCGTCGCCCATGACCTGCAGGGCGGTGTAGGCGTAGGGGGCGAGCTCGCCGGCCACCCCGGCATTGGTGCACTTCGGCCCGCCGGAGAGGTTGGTCGGCAGGTCCCCGCCGGCGTCGGTGGCGCCGGACCGGATGAGGTCGATGCCCTCACCGGGGCCGCAGAAGCCCAGCGCCTCCAGCTGCATGGGCTGCATGTGCACGTAGGGCGCGAACACCTCGACGACGTCGAACTCCGAGCGCGGGTCGCGGACGTCGGCCAGGGCGTACACACGGCGCGCGAGGGCGGCGAGGTTCTCCATCACCGCGAAGTCGCCCTTGCCACCGCCCAGGTAGGGGTCCGACGACGTCCCCATGGCACGGATGAGCGCCGCCGGGGAGGTGCGGCTGCGGGCCACGCCCTCCGAGGCCACGACCATGGCAGCGGCCGAGGTGGACACCGGGCAGACCATCGGCTGGGTGAGCGGGCTCGACAGCGGCGTGCCCTCGACCACCTCGGTCTCGGTCAGGGTGTAGCGCAGGTGGGCGTGCGGGTTCGCCGAGGCCTTCCGGTGGTCGGCGACCACCACCGACGCCAGGTCCTGCACCGTGGTGCCGTGCCGTGCCTGGTAGGCGCTCGCCGCGAAGGCCCCCATGTGGAACCCGCCCATGCCCAGCGGCTGCTCCACGATCATCGGGGAGTTGGTGTTGATGGCCGACTGCAGGTCCCGGACGCCGAAGAACGTCGGCCCGCCCAGGCACAGCACCCGGTCGTGGGTGCCGGCGCGGACCATCCGGGCGGCCACCTGCATGAGGTTGCCCCCGGTGGTGCCGCCGGTGTTCAGCACCACCATCGGCAGGTGCGGCCCCAGGCCGAGCAGCCGGGTGACGTGCTTGCCGCCCAGCACGGTGCCCTCGAAGCCGTCGATGTTCCCGACCACCACGGCGTCCAGGTCAGCCGGTGAGATGCCGGCGTGCTCGACGGCCGCCCAGACGGCGTCCTGGCAGAGCTCGACGTGGGACCGGGTCTGCTTGCGGGGCGAGGTGGCATCGGTGATCCCGACGCCCACGACCGCGGCGCGCTGTGCCATCAGACTCCCTCCACCACCGCGACGGTGGCCTCCTCGGACACCGTCCCGGTGACGGTGTCGACCGAGTGCACGACCGCGCGACCCCGGGGTTCGTGGGTCTCCAGCCACTCGACGGCCTCCAGCAGCCGGACGATCCCGTTGGCCAGCCCTGCGTGCCCGCCGGCCAGCCCGCCGCTGGGCGAGACCCGGGCCGGGGGGAGCCCGGAGAGCCCCAGCGCCCGGAGGTAGGGACCGTGCAGCGCCGGGGTCGGTGCGCTGAGCTCCACGACGTCGACCGAGGACGCCGGGTCGGTCAGGGCGGCGTTCCGGTAGGCGTCGGCCGCGGCCCGCGCGGTGGTGGCCTCGGGGCGGGTGAGCCAGTCACCGGTCCAGGTGTGGTCACCGGTGGCCTGGCCCGTGCCGGTGACCACCGCGGACCGGCCCAGCAGCCGGGCGGCCCGGGCCGGGGAGGCCAGCACGACGGCCGCGGCCCCGGTGAGCGGGGCCGGGAACATCAGGTCCAGCAGCGGCCAGGCGACGGGTGCCGACGCCAGCACCTCGGCTGCGGTCACCGGTGACCGGCGTCCCGGCCGTCGTCCGGCGGCTCCCCGGGTGATCGCGGCGGCCGACAGCTCGGCCAGGTCCTGCAGCGTGACCCCCGAGGCGCGGATGGCGTGCGCGGCCTGCATCCCGTAGACGGCCTGCGCGGTCATCCCGACCGGGCGGTCGAAGGCCGGCTCGAAGGCCAGGTTGGACAGCTGCTCCAGGAAGGCCCGCCGGCCGGCGTCGTCCGTCGCGTGGTGCTCGGGGTTGTGCACGCCGACGGCGACGGCGACCTCGACGTCACCGGCGGCGACCGCCTGGGCGGCGGCGGCCACCGCCGACCCGGAGTCGGCCTCCAGCCGGTAGGAGTCGCTCAGGTAGCCCGCCGCCGCGGCGGTCGTGAGACCGCTGGAGATGCTGCGGCCGTCCGGGACGTCCATCGAGGCCAGCACCGACAGGCCGACGTCGGCCTTGCGCAGGGCGCACTCGGACAGGGCGGCGGAGACCGCGTCGAAGACCAGTTCGTCGAGCACCGCGTCCTGCTCGGGGAGCAGGGGGGTGCAGGACAGACCGACCACGTGCACGGGACCGGGGCGGGCGCGGGTGGGCACGGAGCTCCCTGGGACGTCGGGACGGGACCCCCCGGACGCTAGGTCGCCCGGGGGGGCACCGGGTGACGCAGAACGCGACACCCACCGCCCGGGCACCCGCGTGACGATCTCGGTGTGACCGCTCCCCAGACCCCGGCCGAGGCCCGCCGACTCGTCGCGGCGTTCCTGGGCGACCACGACCCGGCCGGTCCCGACGCCCTGGCGTTCCTGCAGGCCAGGTTCGACGCCGGGCTGGCCCGACCGTCCTGGCCCGAGGGCCTGGGCGGGCTGGGCGCCTCCTCGGCCCTGAACGGACCGGTGGACGATGCCTTCGCCGCCGCCGGGGCGCCGGACAACCGGCCGCACTCCAACATCATCGGCCTGGGCATGGCCGCGCCGACCCTGCTCGCGTTCGGCACCCCGGAGCAGCAGGCGCGCTGGCTGCGGCCGCTGTGGACCCACGAGGACGTCTGGTGCCAGCTCTTCAGCGAGCCCGGCGCCGGCTCCGACCTGGCCGCGGTCGCCACCTCGGCCGTCCGGGACGGCGGTGACTGGGTGGTGAACGGGCAGAAGGTGTGGACGTCGCTGGCGCACGAGTCCCGCTGGGCCCTGCTGCTCGCCCGCACGGACCCCCGGGCCCCCAAGCACCGGGGCCTGACCTACTTCGTCTGCGACATGGACGCCCCGGGGGTCGACGTCCGCCCGCTGCGCCAGCTCACCGGGGAGACCGAGTTCAACGAGGTGTTCCTCGACGGCGTGCGGATCCCCGACGACCAGCGCATCGGGGACGTCGGCGCAGGGTGGCGGGTCACCCAGGCGACCCTGATGAACGAGCGCGTCGCCATCGGCGGGGCCACCCCGCCCCGGGAGGGCGGCCCGATCGGCACCCTGGCCCAGCACTGGCGCGAGCACCCCGAGGACCGCACCGCAGGTGTGCACGACGAGGTGCTGCGGCTGTGGGTGGACGCCGAGGCGCTGCGACTGACCTCGGCCCGACTGACCCAGCAGCTGCTCGCCGGCCAGCCCGGCCCCGAGGGGTCGGGCGCGAAGCTCGCCTACGCCCAGCTGGCCCAGCGGGCGTCGGCGGCGGAGCTGGCGGTGCTGGGCGGGGAGGCCCTGCGCTACGACGACTGGACGGCCCGCCGGCCCGTCGTGGGAGACCTGGCCGAACGCACGCCCGGCTTCCGCTTCCTGCGCGCCAAGGCCAACTCGATCGAGGGTGGCACCTCCGAGGTGCTCCGCAACATCATCGCCGAACGCGTCCTGGGCCTGCCCGGCGAACCACGCACCGACCGCGACACCCCCTGGGAGGACCTGCCGCGATGAGCCTCACCGCCGAGACACCGACCACCACGGACCAGGACGAGGACGCCGGGGCCCTGCCCGACCTGCTCTACAGCGAGGTCGAGGAGGACCTCCGGGCCAGCGTGCGTGCCCTCCTCGCCGCCCGCAGCCCGTGGGACGCCGTCCTGGCCCGCACCGAGTCCGACGAGCGCACCGACACCGACCTGTGGGCCCGGCTGGGCACCGAGCTCGGCGTCCTGGGGCTGCCCGTCGCCGAGGACGACGGCGGCGCCGGGGCGAGCTGGCGCGAGGTCGCCGTCGTCGCCGAGGAGCTCGGCCGGGCCGTGGCCGCGGTGCCGTTCCTGGGGAGCGCGGTGACCGCGACCGCGGTGCTGGGCCGACTCGGGGCCGACGAGCTGCTCACCGCCCTCGCCGGGGGACGCAGCACCGTCGCCCTGGCCGTCCCGTTCGGCCGGCTGTCCGGGACCGCCCCGCAGGCGACCTGCACGCGCACGGGGGACGCCGTCTCGGGCGGCGTGCGGTCGGTGGCCGACGCCCGCACCGCGGACGTGCTGCTGGTGCCCACCGACGACGGCGCCCTGCTGCAGGTGTCCACCGACCAACCCGGCGTCACCCGCACGCCGGTGGTGTCGCTGGACGAGACCCGGCCGCTGGTCGACCTGGTCCTCGACGGCGCCTCCGGCTCGGTGCTCGCCACCGAGGCGGCCGACGCGGCCGACGCGGTGGCGTACGGCACCACGGTCGCGGCCGCCGTGCTGGCCTCGGAGCAGCTCGGCGTCGCGGAGTGGTGCCTGCAGTCGAGCGTGTCCTACCTGCAGGACCGGCGGCAGTTCGGCCGGACCCTGGCCAGTCACCAGGCCCTGCGGCACCGGTGCGCCGACCTCTGGGTGCAGGTCACCCAGGCGCGGGCCGTCGCCCGCTACGCCGCCGCCTGCGCCGCGGAGGACTCCGCGGACCTGGCGGTGGCCGCCTCGCTCGCCCAGGCGCTGTGCTCCGACGTCGCCGTCCGGGCGGCCGAGGAGTGCCTCCAGCTGCACGGCGGGATCGGCTTCACCTGGGAGCACCCGGTGCACCTCTACCTCAAGCGGGCCACCAGCAGCGCGCTGGCGCTGGGCAGTCCGCACGCCCACCGCAGTCGGTTGGCCCGACTCGTCGACCTGCCGGCCCCCACCGACGAGGAGCCCGCGTGACCAGCACCGCGACCCCGACCGCCTCCACCGACCCGATGCCGGCGCCGGCGGGGGAGGCCCCCGGCATCCCGCTGCTGCCGTCGGAGGAGGAGCGGATGATCCGGGAGTCGGTGGCCGGGATCGTCGGGCGCTACGGGCACGAGTACTTCCAGGCCTGCTCGGAGTCCGGGGAGCCGATGACCGCCCTGTGGCAGGAGCTGGCTCGAGCCGGCTTCCTGGGCCTGACCGTCCCGGAGGAGTACGGCGGCAGCGGCGCGGGACTCACCCAGTTGGCGGTCGTGCTGGAGGAGCTGTCCGCCGGGGGGTGCCCCGAGCTGGCCATGGTGCTCAGCCAGGGCATGGGCGCCCCGATCATCGCCCGGCACGCCAGCCCGGAGCAGAAGCGGCGCTTTCTGCCGGGCATCGCCGACGGGACCGAGAAGTTCGTCTTCGCCCTGACCGAGCCCGATGCCGGCTCCAACAGCCACAACGTCTCCACCACCGCCCGGCTCGAGGGCGACGAGTGGGTGGTGCGGGGCACCAAGTACTACATCTCCGGCGTCGACCACTGCGACCACTTCCTCCTGGTGGCCAGGACCGGCACCGACGAGGTCACCGGCCGCGGCCGGCTCACGCTCTTCGTGGTCGACCGGGACGCTCCGGGGCTCACCCGCCAGCTGCTCAAGACGGCGCTGCGCGCCCCCGAACGACAGTTCACCCTGTTCTTCGACGACGTCCGGCTGCCTGCCGACGCGGTGATCGGCGAGGTGGGCGGCGGGCTGGCGGCCGTGTTCGACGGGCTCAACCCCGAGCGGGTGCTCAGCGCCGTCATCTGCACCGGGATCGCCCGCTACGCGTTGGGCAAGGCGGTCCGGTACGCCCAGGAGCGCCAGGTCTGGGGGGTGCCGATCGCCACCCACCAGGCCGTCCAGCACCCGCTGGCCGCCGCGCACATCGAGGTGGAGGCGGCCCGCACCACGACCTACCGGGCAGCGGCCCTCTTCGACGCCGGCCTGCCGGCCGGGGAGACCTCGAACATGAGCAAGTACCTGGCCGCCAAGGCCGGCATGCAGGCCCTGGACACCGCGATCCAGGTGCACGGCGGCAACGGACTGGCCGACGAGTACGGGTTGGCCGACCTGTGGTCGATCGTCCGGCTGCAGCAGATCGCCCCGGTGAGCAACGAGATGGTGCTCAACCACGTCGCGCAGCACTCTCTCGGGCTGCCGAGGTCCTACTGATGCAGGACCTCACCGGCCTGACCGCCGTCGTCACCGGGGGCAGCAGCGGCCTGGGCCTGGGCATGGCCCACGGGCTGGGACGCGCCGGGGCCCGCGTCGTCCTCTGGGCACGCAGTCCCGAGCGCAACGCCGCTGCCGTCGCCGAGCTGACCGCCGCCGGGATCACGGCGTCGGCGGTGTCGGTGGACTCCGGTGACCCCGACGACGTCGCCCGGGCCACCGCCGAGACCACCGAGGTGGCCGGCGGCATCGACTGCCTGTTCGCCAACGCCGGGATCGCCGTCGCGGCCCCGTTCCTGGAGATGGGGCTGGACACCTGGCACCAGGTGCTCAGGACCAACCTGGACGGCACCTTCCTGACCTGCCAGGCCGTGGCCCGGCACATGGTCGAGCGGGGGCAGGGCGGGTCGATCGTCGTGGTGTCCTCCACGATCGCCCGGTACGGCGGGGCGGGGCAGGTCGCCTACGCCACCTCCAAGACCGGGCTGGTCGGGCTGGGCCGGACGCTGGCGGTCGAGCTGGCCCGGCACCGGATCCGCTGCAACATCCTGATCCCGGGCTGGACCGAGACCGCGATGAACGCCTCGCTGCGGGAGGACCAGCGCTTCGTCGCCGCCGTCACGGCCCGCACCCCGGTGCGGCGCTGGGCGACGCCCGAGGAGTTCCACGACGTCGCCGCCTTCCTGGCCGACCCCCGGCTCACCTTCCACACCGGCAACGAGGTCGTCGTCGACGGCGGCTACACCGTCTTCTGATCCGTGCGCATCTCCTGGAGCCGCGACGTGACACCTCAGCTGGACCACCTGCGCGGCCGGGCACTGCCGGGCGCCACGGTGCGCATCGAGCAGTACCAGAGCGCGATCCTCGATCGTGCCGTGCGCGCACCCGCGCCGGCGCCGGGGGAGGAGCACCTGGCGTCCCCGGTGTGGCTGGCCGTCGCGTCGCTGCGCGGCATGGGGATCAGCGTCGAGGAGCTCTGCGAGCTCGCGGAGAAGCAGACCGTCGACACCCTGCTGTTCGGCGGGGTCACCGTCGCGCAGGTCGGGGAGCTGCCGGTCGACACGGAGTACCGCACCACCGCGGCGATCACCGATGTCGGGTCCCGCACCACCCGCGACGGGAGCGTGCTGGACAGCG
The DNA here is from genome assembly GCA_025966215.1 of Klenkia sp. Lineage (GTDB taxonomy): Bacteria > Actinomycetota > Actinomycetes > Mycobacteriales > Geodermatophilaceae > Klenkia. The sequence continues at coordinate 5,804 of JAOPVM010000386.1, read as the reverse complement.
TGGAGGTGGTCGTCCGGTTGCTCGGGCCCGACGACACCGAACGCGGCACGATCACCAGCACCTACCTGATCAAGCGGGGTGCCCGGTGACCGGTCCGCGTCCCGTCGTCGGCACGGAGATCCCGCCCCGCACGATCCGTGCGGTGTCGGTGGCCGACATCGCGATCGTGGCCCTGGTCCTGCAGGACTCGAACCCGATCCACTGGGACCTCGCCGCCGTCCAGGCCGCCGGCCTCGGTGACCGCGAGGTCAACCAGGGCGGGTCGACCCTGGCCTACGTCCAGGGCGTGCTCGTCGACTGGGCCGGGTCCCGGTCGGCAGTACAGACGCTCACCTGCCGGTTCCGCGCCAACGTCGTGGCCGGCGACGACGTCGACGTCGGGGGCACCGTCACCGGCGTCACCGCGGTCGCCGGTGGGGTGCTGGCCCGCTGCGACGTGTGGGCCCGGCGGACCGCAGACGGCGTCGAGGCCCTCACCGGGACGGCCGAGGTCCTCCTCCGCTGGTGACGCAGGGCGGCAGCCAGGGCGGCTGTCGCACAACGGGACAACCCGGGTGCGACTCCTGTCCCTAGCTTGCTGGACGACGGAGTTCCTCCGTCGCGGTGGTGCTGCCACCGCTGCCTTCCATGCAGTCGACGAGGAGTGCGTCATGGGCAAGCTGGACGGGAAAGTGGCACTGGTCACCGGGGCGGCCCGCGGTCAGGGTCGTTCGCACGCCGTGCGCCTGGCACACGAGGGAGCAGACGTCATCGCGCTGGACGTCTGCCACGACCTCGACACGGTGCCCTACCCCCTGGGCACCTCCGCCGACCTCGCGCAGACCGTGAAGGAGGTGGAGAGCCTCGACCGGCGGATCGCCTCGTTCGAGGGCGACACCCGGGACTTCGGCCGGATGGAGGAGATCGTCCGCGAGTCGGTCGCCGAGTTCGGCAGGATCGACATCGTGGTGGCCAACGCGGGCATCTGCACCGCGGCGCCGGTGTGGGAGCTGACCCAGGAGGCGTGGAAGGAGATGATCGACGTCAACCTGACCGGCGTCTTCAACCCCGTCCGGGCCGCACTGCCCACGCTCATGGCGCAGGGCCCAGGAGGCTCCATCGTGCTCACGAGCTCGGCAGCCGGGCTGAACGCCTTCCCCAACATGGCGCACTACACCGCGGCCAAGCACGGGGTCACCGGACTGATGAAGAGCCTGGCCGTCGAACTGGCCCCGCACGGCATCCGGGCCAACTCGGTCCACCCGACCACGGTCGACACCCCGATGGTCCAGAACCCGGCGTTCTGGGGACTGCTGGGTGCCGAGGACGGCGAGGGGGCCAAGCCCGGTTTCATGTCGCTCAACGCGTTGGCGGTGCCCTTCGTCGAGTCCATCGACATCAGCAACGCGGTCGCGTTCCTCGTCTCCGACGAGGCCCGCTACGTCACCGGCGTCGCCCTGCCCGTCGACGCCGGCGGGTCGATGCCCTACCGCATCCCGCACAGCGCCTGACGGGGCTCGGGTCTCGGGGCCGGGCTCGCCAGGAGCCGAGGAGGAGAGGGCGGTGACCTCGTCCTGCGCGCGCCGTCCCGTTCGAGCCCGGCGGGCCGGAGCTCCTCCTCGGCGGGGGGCCGTCCAGCAACGCGGCGGCGAGTTCCTCAGCTCGATGCGCACCGGAGCCGGCTCGGCGGTGTCCTGGACGCGTCCACCGGACTCGTGGTCGGTCAGCACGGAGATCAGCATCGAGGTCCTGGCCGACGTCCCCGGGGACGGGTCCGTGCTGACTGCTCGGCGCGCAAGACCGGTCGGGACGGAACGGGCGGGCTGGCCCGGGGCGAGGTCCTCGACAGCAGCGGCCGCTGTGTCGCGGCCGCCACCCAGCGGCAGCGTTTCGTCCCCGGTGACACCACCGCCGTGCGACCAGGCTGGTGGGGCAGCAGACCGCCCGGTGCCTCGTCATCGATGTCGGCAGCGACCTCGGCCTGGCTCAGGTCACCGCGGCGAGCGACCCGGACGACGTCACGCGTGAACTCCGGTGGGAACTCCTCGGGCACAGCTCCGCGAGGCGAGAACCCGCACAACGAGTGTCGACTGGAGTCGCAGCAGTCCCGGGCGATCCCCGACCCGACCACTCGGGTCCGTACCTCGACACAGAGGTCAGTCGTGCTGGATGAACAGGGTGGCACCCCCGTCGGCGAAGTTGGGGACGTCAGCGGCGGCGGCTTGGCCTTGTGGTGAGGACAGGCCGGCGCGGAGCTCCTCGAGGGAGTCGAAGGTGAGTTCGACGACCAGGTGGTAGGGCGCCGGGCCGTCATCGAGCGAAGCTCCCTGCAGAGCACGCAGATGGCGCACGCCGGGCACCTCTTGGGCCAGGGGCAGGTGCGTGGACTCGTAGTGGGCGTCGAAGGCCGCAGGGTCGGTTGGCTGCCCGTAGGCCACGGTCAGGATGTGCATGTCGTCCTTCATTCATCGGTAGGGGGTGTCTCGCCGCGGCGACGCCGGTCGTCGGCGAAGGAGTCGGCGTCGACCCTGTGCGGCTGCTGGTCGGGCTGCGGTGCGTCGGGGGACTGCGTCGGTGACGACGCCGGTCAGTCGGTCGCGGGGGTGAACTTCTCCCGGTGGATCATGCGGGGAGCCATGCGGCGTCGCTTGAACGCCTTGACTCCGGCCTCGACCATCGGTGGCGGCCCACACAGCCAGCCCGACCATCCACGCGCGGAGTCGATGTCGTCGACGAAGAGGTCGGTCGGAAGACCCGCGCGGTGGGCAGTTCCCTGGGCCGGCGCCTCGTGTGACAGCACCGGTATGAACGTGAATGCGGGATGGACCGTGGTCAGCTCTGCCATCCGGTCCAGGTCGTAGAGGTCGTCTACGCCTCGGACACCGTGGTACAGCAGGACACGCCGTCCCGGGTCGCGGGACAGGGCTGTTCGGGCCAACCCGATCAGCGGGGCGAGCCCCGTTCCCCCGCCGATGAGCACCATCGGTCCGCCGTCGTCGGAGTCCTCGGGGGGTAGGAAGAAGTCACCGAGCGGGCCAGTCACGGGGATCTGGTCCCCCACGGCCAGACCGTCGAAGATCCACCGCTCGGTCGCAGCACCCCCGGAGACCGAGCGAACGTGCAGTTCCAACACCTCGTCCTCGTCGGCGGTGTTGGCCAGCGAGTACTGACGACGCAGCTGGGTGCCGGGCACAGTCAGCTCGACGTACTGCCCGGCGTGGAAGGCAAGGGGCTCGGACAACGCGAGACGTAGACGCCGGGTGTCTCGGGCGATGTCGTCGTTGCCGAGCACGGTGGCCATGAGATCGCGAAGAGGGTGCGTGATCCCGCCCCCGGCTGCGCCACCCAGGGTCTCGACAACCGCGTCCGAGCGAAGCCTGGCCTGGCAAGCCAGGGCCAGCCCGACCTCTCGTTCCTCTGCGGTCAGCGTGTCTGCAGGGGAGTCGCCGTGGTCGACGGCCCCGTTGAGGACCCGCAGTTTGCAGGTACCGCAGGTGCCCTGGTTGCAGGAGTTCGGCATCCAGACGCCGGCCCTGAGGAAGGCGTCCAGCATCGACTGGTCCTCACCGCAGGAGACCTGCTGGTCATCAACCGTCGCGGTGTAGGCCACTACACCTCCCAGGTGACGGGCAGGCTCGTGGGTCCGCGGAAACCCCAGCCCCAGAACTCGACGTCGGTGGAGGCGTTGCGCTCGAGGTTGGGGATGGCCTCGAAGAGCTCCTCGAGGGCGATCCGCATCACGTGGTTGGCGTAGTAGATGCCAGCGCACGCGTGGTTGCCAGCGCCGAAGGCCAGATGGGGAAGCTGTGGGCGCTTGATGTCGTATCGGGTGGGGGCGTCGTAGACACCCGTGTCGTGGTTGGCCGACCCGTAGGACAGGATCACCGGGGTGTTGGCGGGGAGGTCGACCCCTGCGATCGTCACCGGGACCTTGCTGATGCGGGCAGTGGCCGACCAGATCGGAGACGTCCACCGCATGCCCTCGGAGATCGCGCGGGGGATGAGGGTCGGGTCGTCGACGACCTCCTCCATCTGCTCAGGCTCGCTGAACAGGCCCACCAGGGTGGACGCGATCCCGTGCCCGGGCTCCTGCATCGCGCCGAGCAGGTACACGTAGATCGTCGGGTAGATGTACTGCCGATCCCGGGTCCTGCCCGGGGGCATGCCGTCGTGCAGCCAGTGGGAAATGGCTGTCTCGGCCGGCTCCTCGATCCACCTGTCGATCAGTGGGTCGACTGCCGCCTGGATCTCAGCACGGGCGACGTCACCTTCGACGAACCCGTCGGGGTTGGCGAACTCCCCGTCCTCGGTCATCGCTGCGTTGGTGAAGGAACGCGACAGCTGTCCGAACCACTGGCGCAGCTTGTCCGAGGAGACGTCCTGCAGGCCCAGCAGGTCACCCAGGGAGCGGACGCTGACCGGCTCAGCGAACTGAGTGACGATGTCGGCCTGGCCGTCGGCTTCGAAAGCCTCGAGGTAGCGGCGAGCGATCGGACGGACGAGGTCATCGACCCACTTGTCGACCTCGACGGGCTGCAGCTGCGGTTCGACCATGCCACGCAAGTCGCTGTGGATGTCGCCGTTCACACCGATGATTGCCGGGTGCCCGAACGTCCGACCGCCGGCCGGGGTGATGACTGCCTCGAAGTCGGGGCTGGTGGCGATCTGGCGGCAGATGTCGGCGGTGGAGGCGACGTAGGACCCCAGCACAGGCACGAACGCCAGCGGAGCCTCCTGCCGAAGACGCTCGTAGGCCTTGTAGGGATTGCGCTCCAGCTCGCTCATCGTGATCTTCGCGATCCACGCGCGGTCGGGAGTGGGGGTGGCGGTCTCACTGGTCGTCGTCATCGACTGACCCTTCTCATCGGTTCGGCCTTGAACTCGCCGGAACGTAAGTCGCAGATCACAGGCTCACGACACGATGTGCGCGGTCGCGATACCGATTGCGACGGAGACCCAGATCACGTGGGGGCAGGTACCGTCGCACTCATGCGCGCACGGCGTAGCGCGGCACCTCGAGACTGGGAACGGGTTTCCCGAGATGTCGCCGCGGCCTACTTCCCCCATGAGTTGACGGTTCTGGGCGCCCAGACCGAGAGCCGGTTGACGCTGCAGACCCTGGACCTGGGGCCTGTGCTCATCGGCCACGTGGGCTGGGGGGCCGACGTCCAGGTCGAATGCGCATACCCCGGCGCCTACGAGGTCAACATGCCTCTGACGGGTCACCTCGTGAGCCGCGGGCGTCACGGCTCAGTCACCTCGGTCGCAGGGCAGGCGACCGTCTTCCGTGCCGATACGCCCTCCCTGATCAGCCACTGGGATGCCACCTGCACGGTGTTGGGGGTCAAGTTCGACAGCAACTGGTTGGACCGCGAGGCCGAGCGGGTCCTGGGCACAGGTCTGGGTCGAGCCGCCGCGGTGCTCCCGGAGCAACTGGACCTGCACAGCGGGGCCGCCCACGGTTGGCGGCAGCTGGGAGGCAGCCTCGCGGCACACCTGCGGGAGCCCACCTTGTTCGTCGAGCAGCCGGCAGTCCAGCAGCAACTGGCCGGCGCCATGGCCGCCGGCTTCTTGTTGGCCAGTTTCCCCGATCTGGGGCGGGGGCCAATAGCCCGTCCGCGCGCGATCACTCGCGTTGTCGACGGGATTCGTGAGGATCCGGCACGAGCCTGGACGGTGAGTGAGATGGCTGTTCTGGCCGGCACCAGCGTGCGGCGGATGCAGGAGGGCTTTCGCGCGTGGATGGGGTGCTCACCCACAGAGCACCTCGTGGACGTCCGACTGCAGCGAGCTCGAGCAGATCTGGAGCAAGACAGTCTGCTGCT
>JAOPVM010000381.1 GCA_025966215.1 Klenkia sp. | reverse complement strand
CGTCCCGGATCTGGCTGTCCTTGATGGCACACAGCCAGCCGTCGACGCTGAGGATCATCTCGTCGAACTCGGCGTCGTGCGGCCGGTCGTCCAGGCCCAGGTCGTGGTCGAGCTTGGCGGCCTGGATCAGCGTCCAGATCTGCTGCCGGACGGCGGGCAGCTTCGGCGGGTCCATCGCGGCGATGTTGGCGTGCTCGTCGAGCAGCTGCTCCAGCCGGGCGATGTCGCCGTAGGTGTCCGCGCGGGCCATCGGCGGCACCATGTGGTCGACCAGCACGGCGTGCGCGCGGCGCTTGGCCTGGGACCCCTCGCCCGGGTCGTTGACCAGGAACGGGTAGACCATCGGCAGGTCGCCCAGCGCGGCGTCCGGGGCGCAGGCCGCGGACAGCCCGACCGTCTTGCCCGGCATCCACTCCAGGTTGCCGTGCTTGCCCACGTGCACGACCGCGTGCGCGCCGAACGAGGACCGCAGCCAGTGGTAGGCGGCCAGGTAGTGGTGGGACGGCGGCAGGTCGGGGTCGTGGTAGATCGCGATCGGGTTCTCCCCGAAGCCGCGCGGCGGCTGCACCATGACCACGACGTTGCCGGCCCGCAGCGCGGCGAACACGATGCAGTCGTCGGTGGCGTCCACGAACAGCTCGCCGGGCGGCGGCCCCCAGTGCTCGACCATCCGGTCGGCCAGCTCGGCGGGCAGCGAGTCGAAGAACGTGCGGTACTCCGCGGCCGGGATGCGCACCGGGTTGCCGCTGAGCTGCTCCTGGGTCAGCCAGTCGGGGTCCTGGCCGCCGGCCTCGATGAGCGCGTGCACCAGCCGGTCGCCGTCCAGGTCGGCCACGCCGGGCAGCGACCCCTCGCCGTCGAACGGGCCGATGTCGTACCCCTGGCCGGCCATCGCGGCCAGCAGCCGGACCACCGAGGCGGGGGTGTCCAGGCCGACGGCGTTGCCGATCCGGGAGTGCTTGGTCGGGTCCGCCGACAGCATGACGACGATCTTGCGGTCGGCCGGGGCGGTGTGCCGCAGCCGGGCGTGCGCCACGGCGATGCCGGCGACCCGGGCGCAGCGCTCGAGGTCGGGCACGTAGGAGGTCAGACCCTCGTCGTCGACCTCCTTGAAGGAGAACGGCACGGTGATGATCCGGCCGTCGAACTCGGGGATCGCGACCTGGTTGCCGACGTCGAGCGGGGACAGCCCGTCGTCGTTGGCGGCCCAGGTGGCCCGCGGGGTGCCCAGCACCAGGCCCTGGATCACCGGCACGTCGAGCCGGGCGAGCTCGCCGACGTCCCACGCGCCGTCGTCCCCTCCCGCCTGGGCGGTGGCCGGCTTCGAGCCGCCGGCCGCCAGCACGGTGACGACCAGGGCGTCGCAGGTGCGCAGCACGTCGAGCATCTCGGGTGCCACCGAGCGCAGCGAGGAGCAGTAGACCGGGACCGGGACGCCCCCGGCGGTCTCGATCGACGCGCTCAGCGCGTGCACGAACGCGGTGTTGCCGGCCAGGTGGTGCGCCCGGTAGTACAGGACGGCGATCCGCGGGCCGGTGGCGGCGGTGGGCCGGTCCAGCAGTCCCCAGTCCGGCGCGACGGCCGGCGCCTGGAAGCCCTCGCCGTCCAGCAGCACGGTGTCGGCGAGGAAGCGGTGCAGCTGGTCGATGTTGTCCGGCCCGCCCTGCGCGAGGTAGGCGTGCGCCTCGGTGGCCACGCCCATCGGCACCGTGGACAGCTCCATCAGCTCGGCGTCGGGCAGCTGCTCACCGCCGAGGACGACGACCGGCAGACCGCTGTCCAGCAGCGGCTGGATCATGTCCTCGTACGTGCGACGGGCGCCGAGGATCCGGAACACCACGAGGTCGGTGCCGGCGGCGAACCCGGCCAGCTCGCCGGGACCGACCCGGTAGGGGTTGCCGAGCTTCCACTCCGAGGCGCCGGCCTTGGCCGAGAGCAGGTCGGTGTCGCCGGTGGAGAGCAGCGTGAAGGTGCGCATGAGGGGTGTCGCCTTCCCCCGGGTCCGCGCCCGGAGTTCGTCGGGCACGGCAGCCGGAGTGTCTGGCTCACCCCCGGGTGGGGGTCACAGTGGCGGGACCGCACCGGGATCTCACCGGTTTCCTCGCTGCACTGCCGTGACCCCGGACGCTACCCGGCGGCCCTCGGCCCGTGGGAGTGCAGTTGCGGTCGCCGACCCCGGCGAGCCGGTGCGTGTCGACGACCGCAACTGCGCACTCAGTTCCGCGCGCGGAGCTCGCGCCGGAGGATCTTGCCCGTCGTCGTCTTCGGCAGCTCGTCGACGACCTCCACGTACCTCGGGTACTTGTAGGCCGCCATCCGCTCCTTGGCCCAGGCGATGACCTCCTCGGGCGTGACCTCGGCACCGGGCTTGAGCGAGACGTAGGCCTTCACCGTCTCGCCACGACGCTCGTCCGGGATGCCCACCACCGCGGCCTCGCGCACCGCGGGGTGGCCGTAGAGCACGTCCTCCACCTCGCGGGGCCAGACCTTGTAGCCGGCCGCGTTGATCATGTCCTTCTTGCGGTCGACCAGGAAGAACCAGCCCGAGGCGTCCATGAACC
>JAOPVM010000366.1 GCA_025966215.1 Klenkia sp. | reverse complement strand
GGTCGTCGGTCGAGCTCAGGAAGGCCGCCCGGGGACTCGCTCCCGAGCCGGTCGCGGAAGGTTCCACGAGCCGGCGCATCGCCTCCTCGGTGAGCTCGGCGATCTGGGGCCACGAGTAGGCCGACAGATCCGACGTGGGGCTACGGGTCTCGTGGACGGCCCACGCGAGACCGTCCCGCAGGGCGTCGTCCAGCGGACCCTCATAGGTGTGCACCCACTCGGGGCCGACAGTCTCCCGGAGCTCGGGCATCGCCCCGACGGCCGGGACGATCACCGGCCGGTCCGCGGACAACGCCAGCAGGGCCGTGCCGGAGTTCAGGACGTCGCTGTACGGAAGTACCACGACGTCTGCGGCCGCGAGCCAAGCCGACAGCCGGGCGGGCTCCTGGAAGTCCAGCTCGAGCCGCACCCGGGGATCCTCCGCGGCGAGCGCGGTGACCGCGGCCCGGACTCCGGCGTCCTTGGCTTGGCCGGCGATCACCAGGCGGTCGTCCGGCCCGGGCAGCCGCGAGAAGGACTCGACGAGGGCCGGGACGTTCTTGTACTCCCGCACCTGGCCGACGAACAGCAACAGCCGGGCGCCCGGCTCGATCCCGAGCGCAGCCCTGGCGTCCTGGCGGGTGATCCCGCGGCCGAGCTCCGCTCGATAGTCACCGTGCGGCGTCACCGCGGCCGGCACGCGCCGCAGCGACGGGTGTTCGGCGCGGACGGCGTCCAGGGCCGAGGTGGTCAGGGTGAGGACGCCGTCGACCATGCGCGGCCACAGCCACCAGAAGAGGCGGCTCTGCAGCCGCGACGTGCTGGCCTCGTGTGGGTGCAGGTTGTGCACCGTCCAGACCAGCCGCGTGCCCCGGCGGAGCCGGGCCACGGACAGCGCCGCGCCGAAGGTGCCCATCCGCCACAGCGTGCGCCACCACCTCCGGCCGGACAGGAAGGTCAACTCAGGCCAGTGCACGTGCACGACGTCGGGCGGGTGCAAGGCCAGCCGAGACACCGACAGCTCCTCGACGCGGACGTCGCGTGCCGCGAGGTGCTCGTACAGCGTCGCGTTGTAGGGGTTGGCGTGGCGCGTCCGGAAAGCCGGAGCCGCCTGCACGACGAGGGGAGGGAGGTCCGTCATGTCAGTCCAGGCAGAACGCGAGCATCTGCTCGTGACGGGACGCCCACGAGTTGTCGTGCACGAACTGGCGCCGGCGTGCCTCGTCCATACGGCCCACGGCGAGGGCCTCGGTCAGCCGGTCGGCGAAGCCGCCGACGTCGTCGGTGATGAGCACGTGCGGGTCGACGCCCTGCACCGGGCCGAACCCCGGGGTGAGGACGGGTGCCCCCGCGGCCAGGTATTCGTAGAGCTTCAGCGGAGACATGGCCTCGGTGAGCCGGGTACGCCGGTGCGCGATCAAGCACACGTCCGCAGCGCGGAGCACCGAGACGATGCCGGTCCGGTCGACCGCCCCAGGGACCGTCACGCGGGGGTGCTCGAGTAGCGGCCGCAGATGCTCCGGGTCGTCGACGTGACCGACCAGGAAAACCTGTAGGTCCGGCTGGGCCGCCAGGACCTGGACCAGCCCGTCGACGTCGATCCGCGAGTCGAGGGTGCCGACGTAGACCCCCCGTGGGCCGGGGCGGGCGGTGAACCAGGCCGGGGGCGTGGGCGGTTCACCCTGCCACTCCGCCGGCTCGATCCCGTTCGGTGCCACCAGGGCCGGACCGCTGGGCGCGATGCGGTCGATGATCTGCTGGGACACCGCCATCATCGGCCGACCGTTGACCGCCAGCTCGCGGTAGGCGGCTCGGTAGGCCGGCCACCAGCGGCGCCGGGACGGGAGCTCGGACCAATCGTCGCGAGCATAGAAGACCACCTGTGCGGCCCACTCCGCCGGGCAGTAGGCGGCGACCAGCGGGTTGGTCGTGATCATCACCGGCTCGACAAGCCCGCGGGACGTCGCGGCCGAGGCCAGCGCCGCGTCGTAGCGTCGGTACAACCGGGCGAGCCGAGGCACGTCGGTCGGGTCGTGCCGCAGCAGCCGCAGCGGGGTCATCAGCGAATGGTCCGCGGTCTCGGGGAAGGCGGGGTCGCCCCGCCGCAAGACGGTCCGCCCGATCCGGATCGGTGCGCTGCGGAACGGGTTGGCCACCAGCAGCCGGCGCACCCGGGCGTGTCGGGTCATCGTGAGGACGAGCCGCTCCGGTGGGCGGTGCATGCCGCGCCGCACGGCGTCGCCCCAGGAGTCGAAGGAGAAGGTGAAGACGACATCGCGGGGGGTGACCGACCGCCCACCGGGCGTCCCGGGGACGGCCCGTTCTGCGGTCACGAGGCCCCCTCCGCCCCGGCCGTGGTCGCTGCGGGAGCCGCGACGAGCGCCCGCGCTCTGGGGTATCCGCGGCGCCACACCGCCCGTCTCGACCAGACCCCGGCCCAGTCGGCGGCGCCACCCACGCCCACCCGGCCCAGGAGCGCCCGCAGGCCGACCCCGCAGGTGAGCAGGCCGAGGCCGAGCGCGCGGGCGGGCTGCCGCCAGCGACGACGCATCAGCGTGGCCTTGCCGGCCATCACCAGCGGCATCTTGTTGCCCTCGGCCGACGAGCCGCCCTTGCTGTGCAGGATCTCCGCCGAGGGGACGACGACGGGACTAAGTCCCCGCGCACGGGCCCGCAGCGAGAGGTCGGCGTCCTCGCCGTACAGCCAGTAGGTCTCATCCATGCCGCCGAGCGCCTCCCACGTGCTGCGCCGCGCCAGCAGCAGGCAGCCGGTGATCACCGGGACCTCCCGCACGGTGTCCCGGGCCCAGCGTCCGAGGGACTCCGGGTCCAGCAGGCGGTGCCGGGGGAAGGCCGTGGACAGCCCGGTCGCGAAGCAGAAAGAGCTCCACAGCGTCATGGCGCCCCAGCACGAACTCGGGTCGTTGGTGCCGTCGGGCTGGACCACCCGGCCGCCGTACAAGCCATGCTCCGGATGCTCTAGGGAGAAGGCCACCAGTGACTCGAGGGCGCCGGGCAGCAGGCTGGCGTCGGGGTTGAGCAGCAGGACGAAGTCCCCGCAACCGGTCGCCGCGCCTAGGTTCACCGCCCGGGCGAAGCCGAGGTTGCCACCCGAGCGCACCAGTCGCGCGCTCGGGTACGCGGACTCGACGAGCTCGGCGGACCCATCGGTGGAGTCGTTGTCCACCACGATCACCCGCGGCCGCACCGTGGCGGTGGCGGCGGCCGCCACGCTCTTCAGGCAGGCCGGCAGGTCCGCCGCGCTGTTGTAGGAGACGACGACGACGTCAATCGTCACCGGCGCGGTGCTCATGCGGTCCCGCCCCGCGGGGCCGCCGCGTCACGGGTGCCGATGACGCGCGCCGGTGAGCCCACTGCGATGGCATGCGGCGGGACATCCTTGGTGACGATCGACCCGGCGCCCACGACAGCGCCCTCCCCGATCGAGACCCCGGGCAGGACGATGACCCGGGCGCCCAGCCAGCAGCCGGCCCCGATGACCACGTCGGCCTCGTCCCGCGGCTGATCGACCACCGGGATGCCCGGCCTCATCTGGTAGTTGGCCACGGTGACCATGACCTCCGGGCCGAGCAGTGCCTTCTCGCCGAGGACGATCGTGGCCCGCTCGCCGGCCCACAGCAGGCAGCGCTCACCGACGTGCGCGCCGTCCCCGATCGTGATCCGGGCGCCGTTGCGCAGCGAGACGTTGGGCGCCATGGCGACCCCCCGGCCGATGGTCGCGGCCCGCCTTGGCACGACGTGGCTGTAGCCGTAGTAGTGGAGCAGGCGGCCGACCTGGACGACGATCCCCACGTCGCGGGCGGACGCCAGCACCCGGGTCCAGCGCTTCACCGGTCTCCCTCCGAGGTCGGATCGTGTCCGGACAGGACGTC
>JAOPVM010000356.1 GCA_025966215.1 Klenkia sp. | reverse complement strand
TCGGCGGGTCCATCGACAACGACGCGAACGCCGACACCGTCGTCCCGTGCGGGACACCATCGGCCGACACCGCGGTCACCACCGACACCGGGGTCGCCACCCCGGCCATCACCTCACGGAACCGCTCACGCAGATCGGGCTGATCGGACACCCCGGGACCTCCTCGTCCTCGTCGTGCGGGTGGTGCTGGTCGGTCGGTCGCTCGGTCGACGGTCAGGTGTCGGCCGGCGGTGGGGTTCGGGCGTGGTCGGGTCGCGGGACGACGTCCCCGACGGCCGCGGCGACCCGGAGCACGGCATCGTGCGCGACGTCGAACAGGTTGTGCATGCGCAGGAAGCCGTGCGCGACGCCGGGGCTGCGCTCGACCTGTGTGGGCACCCCCGCCGCTGACAGGGCGGCCGCGTAGGCCTCGCCCTCCCCGCGGAGCACGTCGTGCTCGGCGGTGAGCACCAGGGCGGGCGGCAGACCCGCGAGGTCGGCCGCCCGCAGCGGGGCGACGTCGGGGGAGCGGCGGAGCTCGTCGTCCTGGCCCAGGTAGTGGTCCAGGAACCACCGCATGTCGGCCCGGGTGAGCGGCAGCCCGCTGCCGAACTCGGTGTACGTGGCCCCGTCGGTGTCGGTGTCGGTCACCGGGTAGACCAGGACCTGCAGTCGGCACGTCAGCTCCCGGTGCCTGCGGAGCGCCACGGTGAGCAGGTTCGCTCCCGCGCTGTCCCCGGCCGCGACCCACGGCAGGTCGGCCCCCACCAGCTCGACGCGGGCGGACTGCACGTGGGTGAGCACGTCCTCGACGTCCTCCAGGCCGGCCGGGAAGGGGTGCTCGGGGGCCAGCCGGTAGTCCGGCAGCAGCACCGCGCACCCGGTCCGCGAGGCCAGTTCGCGGCCCAGGGTCTCGAAGTCCTCGGGCTCACCGACCACCCAACCGCCGCCGTGCACGTAGACCAGCACCCCGGTGACACCACCGTGGGGCACCAGCAGCAGCGAGCGCACCGTCCCCGACCGGGCGGGGACGGCGACGACCTTCCGCTCGAGCAGGTCCGGGCCCTCGCCCAGCCCCGCCCGGCCGGCCGCGACGAGGGCTCGGGCGTCCTCGGCTGAGCCGGCCGAGAGCCCGGGGGCCCCGGCGGCGCGCTGGCGCTCGAGCAGGGCGGCGACGAACGGGTGCAGGGTCACGAGGTCCTCCGGTGGATCGGTGGGGGCCGGGTCAGTCGAGCTTGAGCCAGACGGTCTTGGTGCCCAGGTACTCGTCCAGGTGCTCCACGCCGCCCTCCTTGCCGTAGCCGCTCATCTTGAAGCCGCCGAAGGGCACCGCAGGGTCGAGCGCGTGGTAGGTGTTCACCCAGACCGTCCCGGCGTCCAGTCGGTGCGCGAGGTGGTGGGCACGCCCGACGTCGCGGGTGAAGACGCCTGCGGCCAGTCCGTACGGGGTGGCGTTGGCCCGCTCGACGGCCTCGTCGAGGGTGTCGAAGGGCATCGCCGAGATGACCGGGCCGAAGATCTCCTCGCGCGCGATCGTCATGGAGTCCTCGACGTCGGCGAAGACGGTCGGTGCCACGAAGTTCCCCGCGGCCAGGTCGCCGGTGGTGAGCCGCTCGCCGCCGGCGACCACGCGGGCGCCCTCCGAGCGGCCGGCGTCCAGGAACCCGCAGACCCGCTCCAGCTGGCGGACCGACACCAGCGGGCCGATCTCGGTGGCCGGGTCCGAGCCCGCCCCGACGGTCAGCGCCCGGGCGTAGTCGCCGAGCCGCTCCACGAACTCGTCGTGGATCGAACGCTCCACCAGCAACCGCGAGCCGGCGATGCAGATCTGCCCGGAGTTGGCGAACGCGGAGAGCCCGACGGTGGGCACCGTGGCGTCGAGGTCGGCGTCGGCGCAGACGATCAGCGGGGACTTCCCGCCCAGCTCCAGCGAGACCCGCTTCAGGTTGCCGGCCGAGGCCCGGATGATGCTCTGCCCGGTGGCGGTCGAGCCGGTGAAGACGACCTTGTCGACGCCAGGGTGCTCGGCCAGCGGTGCGCCGGCCTCGACCCCGGTGCCGGTGACGACGTTGACGACCCCGTCGGGGACACCGGCCTCGGCCATCAGGTCGGCGATGAGCAGCGGGGTGAGCGGGGCCTCCTCCGACGGCTTGAGCACGATCGTGCAGCCGGTGGCCAGCGCCGGGCCGATCTTCCAGACCGAGGCGGCGGTCGGGGCGTTCCACGGGATGATCGCGCCGACGACACCGACCGGCTCACGGCGGGTGTAGGAGAAGTACTCACCCGGCAGCGAGTTGTCGATCGTCTTGCCGTCCAGGGTGGTCGCCAGTCCCGCGTAGAAGCGGAGCATCCCGGTGACCCGGCCCTTGTCGGCACGGCTGCGGGACAGCGGCTTGCCCATGTCCAGGGTGTCCGAGCCCGACAGCTCGTCCCAGTGCGCCTCGAACAGGTCCGCGATCCGGAGGAGCAGCAGCTGGCGCTGGGCCGGGGTCCAGCGCCGCCAGGGCCCGGTGAAGGCCCGGCGGGCGGCCGCGACCGCGAGGTCGACGTCGGCCGCGCCGGAGCGGGGCACCTGGGCGAGCTCCCGCCCGGTGGCCGGGTCCAGGGTCGGCATGGTCTGCCCGGACACGGCGTCGACCCAGGCTCCGTCGATGAACATCTGCCGGGACCGGCCGTCGATGGGCACGCGCGAGGTGGTCTGGTCCAACGTGAGCGTCACGGTCGTGTCCCATCGGTCAGCGGGCGGCCCTCGGCGTCCAGGCCGAGGTCGGTGAGGATCCGGGCGGAGTGCTCCCCGAGGTCCGGCGGTGGGTCCTGCCGGAAGGAGCGGACGCCGTTGTAGGAGATCGGGTGGTCGACCAGCCGGAAGTCGGGCACGTCGTCCTTGGGCCAGTCCCGGATCAGCCCGAGGGCCTGCACGTGCGGGTCGGCGACCACCTCGTCGACCGTGCGCACCTGGGAGCACGGCAACCCCGCCGCCCGCAGCAGGTCCTCCCACTCCTGGGCCTCGCGGGTCAGCAGCACGCCCTGCAACTCGTCGTGCAGGGCGTCCCGGTGGGCGACCCGGTCGGCGTTGGTCGAGTAGTCGGGGTCCTCGAGCAGCTCGGGCAGCTCGAGCGCGACGCAGAGCCGACGGAACAGGCTGTCGTTGAGCGCGGCCAGGAAGAAGTGCCCGGACTTGGTCAGGAAGCCCTCGTAGGGGGCCATCTGCCCGTGCTTGGACCCGTGCGGGCGCGGCACGACCCCGCTGGCGAAGTAGTTGGAGGCCTGGTACCCCATCCACGCGACCCCGGTCTCCAGGAGGCTGGTCTCCACCAGCTGGGCCGTGCCGTCGGCGTCCCGGGTCCGCAGGGCGGCGAGCACCCCGAGTGCGGCCCACATGCCGGTGCCCTGGTCGACGATCGAGGGGCCGACCCGGGAGGGGATGCCGGCCGGGTCGCCGTTGATGCTCATCACGCCCGAGGCGGCCTGCACGATCGTGTCGTAGCCGGGGCGGTCGCGGTCGGGCCCGCGGCTGCCGAACCCGCTGATCGAGCAGTAGACGATCCGCGGGTTGGCCGCCTTGATCGCCTCGAAGCCCAGGCCGCGCCGGTCCAGGGCGCCGCTGCGGTTGGACTCCACGACGACGTCGACGTGCTTGGCGAGCTCCAGCAGCACCCGGACGCCGGCCTCGGTGTCGATGTCGGCGGTGAGGCTCTCCTTGTTCCGGTTGTTCGCCAGGAACAGCGCGCTGTGCTCCCCCCAGGTGGGGGGCGTCCAGTGCCGGGTGTCGTCACCGGTGCCGGGGCGCTCGACCTTGATGATCCGGGCGCCGAGGTCGCCCAGGACCATCGTGGCGTAGGGGCCCGCGAGGTTGCGGGTCAGGTCCAGCACGGTGATGCCCTCCAGGGGAGCGGTCACCTCACACCTCCTGGTCCGGCCAGAACAGCTGCCGTGAGTTGTCGTGGAGCACTCGCCGGAGCTGATCGGCCCCGACGTCGAGCGCACGGGCGTCGCGGGTGGCCCGCGCCATGTCCAGCAGCGGGTGGTCGGAGGCGTAGAGCACCTTGTCCGCGCCAGCCGTGCCGTGCCAGCCGCCGCGGATGAACTCCAGCAGCGGGGCGGGCCAGCGCTTGGGCGACCAGGCCGACGTGCAGACGTAGAAGTTGGGGTGCCGGGCTGCCAGCCGCACCGACATCTCGGTCCAGGGGTCGCCGATGTGGTGCGCCACGATGACCAGGTCGGGGAAGGCCAGGGCGATCTCGTCGAGGTGGGCGGGATCGTGGTGGTCCATCGGCCACAGCGGGCCGGGCGCCCCGACGTGCACGAACACCGCCAGGCCCAGGTCCGCACAGGCCGCGAAGACCGGCCAGAACCACTTGTGGTTCGGCGGCATCCCCCACGGGGACGGGGTGAGGTGCACCCCGACGACGCCGTGCTCGCGGTGCGCGTCCTGCACCAGCCGGACGTTGCGCATGACGTCCCAGTAGGTGCCGGGGCCCAGCTCCGGCGGGATGAGCGTGGCCACCCCGACGAGCCGGCCGTCCGACGCCGCGGTCAGTGCGCCGATCTCGGCGTGCACGGCGCGCACGCCCTCCTCGCTGGCCGCGTAGTAGACCTTGGCCGGCAGGATCGCCCGACTGGTGCCGGCCGCGTCCATCGTGGCCAGCAGCTCGGCCGCGCCGACCCGCTCGACCGGGCGGCCGTCGGGATCGGTGTGGGCGAAGGTGTGCATCACCCGGGCCAGGCGACGGTCCCCGTGCCAGTCCACGGTGTCCCCCCGCGGGTGCGCCGGGTCCTCCCCGCCCAGCCAGGGCGTGTGCAGGAAGGCATCGACGACCGGGCCGTCGTACCCGGGTGCGGCTGTGCTCACGGGCGTGTCGCGGTGTAGTCGATCAGGCCACGGATGTTGGTCCCGGCGTGCATGTCCCGGTACCCCTGGGCGACGTCGTCCAGGGAGTAGCGGGTGGTGATCAGCTCGTCGAGCTGCAGCGCGCCGGCCTGGTAGAGCCCCAGCAGCTTGGGGATGCTGACCCCGGGGGAGGAGGCGCCGAACAGCGAGCCGACCAGCTTCTTCTGGAACAGCGTCAGCTCCGACAGCGGGACCGGGACCCCGACGGCGCCGTGGTCGCCCAGACCGGTGACGACGACGGTGCCGTCCTTGCGCACCCCGGCGAACGCGGCGGCGACGTGGTCCCCGGTCGTGACGCCGACGGTGACGATGGCCGAGTCGGCGCCCTGCCCGCCGGTCATCGACCGGGCCAGGTCGGCGGCCTCCTCGATGGTCGCCACGGCGTGCGTGGCGCCCATGGCCTGCGCGGTCTCCAGCTTGAACGCGACCGGGTCGACGGCGATGACGTTCACCGCCCCGGCGTGCGCGGCGCCCTGCACGGCGTTGATGCCGATCCCGCCGATGCCCATCACGATCACCGTGTCGCCGGGGGAGACCCCGGCGGAGACGACCGCGGAGCCCCAGCCGGTGGCCACGCCGCAGCCGACCAGGCTGGCCACGTCGAGCGGGATGCTCGGGTCGATCTTCACCGCCGACATGACGTCGACGGTGGTGGTGGCGACGAAGGTGGAGATGCCGCACATCTGGCCCACCGGCTGGCCGTCCAGGCTGAGCCGGAAGCTGGACGGGTCGTCGAAGCGGTGTCCGGCCAACGTGTACTGCCCGTACTGGCAGAGGTTCTGCCGACCACTGGCGCACCAGGTGCAGTGCCCGCAGCCGGGGACGGCGAGGACCACGTGGTCGCCTTCGCGGAATCCACGGGTGTTGAGCCCGACGGCGGTGACCACGCCGGCGCCCTCGTGTCCGCCGGCGAACGGGTAGATCCCGGCCGTGAGGTCACCGGTGGCCATGTGGTCGTCGGAGTGGCACAGGCCGGAGGCGGCCAGCTCGACCTGGATCTCACCGGGTCGGGGGTCCTCCAGCTCGAGGTCGACGACCTCGTACTCGCCGGGGGCCTGCCGGATGACTGCGCCGCGGGTCTGCATGGTGGTGCTGCTCCTCTGTGTCGGGGTCTCGGGTCGGGGCCGTCAGCGGGTGAGGCTGAAGCCGGTGTAGCCGTCGCGGGACACCTCGGCCAGCACCTGGCCGTAGGGGGCGTAACCGCCGACGTAGGGCATGAAGACGCGGGGCTTGCCGGGCACGTTGGCCCCGGTCCACCACGAGTTGGCCTTGGGCAGCAGGGTGGCCTCGGCCCGGTCCAGGACGTGCTGCACCCAACGGTTCTGGTCGGCCGGCTCGGCCTCGATCCGTCGCGTCCCGGTGGCGTGGGCGTGCTCGACGAGGTCGGAGATCCACTCCACGTGCTGCTCGATGGAGGCGACCATGTTCGTCAGCACCGAGGGGCTGCCGGGGCCCGTGACGGTGAAGAGGTTGGGGAAACCGGCCATCGCCACCCCGAGGTAGGCGGCCGGGCCGTCGGCCCACTCCTCGCGCAGCGACACCCCGTCCAGGCCGCGGATGTCCATCGCCAGGAGGGCGCCGGTCATCGCGTCGTAGCCGGTGGCGAACACGATCACGTCGAGCTCGTACTCGGCTTCGGTGGTCCGCACCCCGGCCGGGGTGATCTCGGTGATCGGGGCGGTGCGGACGTCGACCAGGGTCACGTCGTCCCGGTTGAAGATCGGGTAGTAGCCGGTGTCCAGCACCGGTCGGCGCGTCCCGAGCGGGTGGTCGTAGGGGCACAGCAGCTCGGCGGTCACCGGGTCGGTGACGATCTGCCGGATCTTCTGCCGGACGAACTCGGCGGCCGTCTCGTTGGCTGCCTCGTCCACGGTCAGGTCGGTGAAGACGCTGGTGAACACCGGGCCCCCGTGCTCCCAGATGGCCTCGAAGATCTCCTGGCGCTCCTCGGCCGGGGTCGTCAACGCGGCCTTCTGGCCTGCGTAGGCGGGGACCGGGTAGCCGCGGGTGGTCTGCTTGGCCAGCGCGCGGTGCTCGGCGTAGCGGGCCTTGAGCTCCCGCTCGAACTCCGGGTCCATCGGGCGGTTCTGGGCCGGCAGCACGTAGTTGGGGCTGCGCTGGAAGACCAGGAGCTCTCCGGCGACGCCGGCTGCGGCGGTGGCGAACTGGACGCCGCTGGAGCCGGTGCCGATGAGGCCGACCCGCAGGCCGGTCAGGTCCAGGCCCTCGCGCGGCCAGTCCGCGGTGTGCACCCACCGGCCGCGGAAGCGGCCCAGGCCCGGGATGTCCGGGGGGCGGGGCACGGACAGGCACCCGGTGGCCATGACCACGAAGCGGCTGCGGTGGGTCTCGCCCCGGTCGGTGGTGAGCTCCCACTCGTCGGTCGCCTGGTCGAAGACGGCGCTGAGCACTCGGGTGGAGCTCTCGATGTCCCGGGCGAGGTCGAAGCGGTCCACGACGTGCCGTAGGTAGTCCAGGATCTCGCCCTGGGCTGCGTACCGCTCGCTCCAGCTCCACTCCTGCTGCAGCGCCTCGTCGAAGGAGAAGGAGTAGTCGAAGCTCTGCACGTCGCAGCGGGCACCGGGGTAGCGGTTGGCCGCCCACGTCCCCCCGGGGGACTCCGGCGCATCGAGCACCCGCACGGTGAGGCCGGAACCCCGGAGTCGGTGCAGCGCGTAGAGACCGGCGAAGCCGGCGCCCACCACGAGCACGTCGACGGGTTCCCGTGGGGTCGGCCCCGGTGCGGCATCCTGCTCGCCCCTGCCCTGCCCGCCCACGCCCTGCACGTCCTGCGAGTCCACGCTGGTGCCTCCAGACAGCCCTCCTCGTCGAGGGACGTGCTGCACGTTACACAGTGTCGACACCGGTCGACGACGGTCGACACCGGGCTGGCCAGGCTCGGATCTCGGTTTGGATACGACGGTCGACCGTGGTCGACAGTGGTCCATGTCACCTGTACGGTCCGCAGCCAGCACCCGCCCCCGGCACAGCCCGGGTCGGCGTGTGCACCCCTTCCCCGCAACGACGCGAGAGGCATCCCCATGGACCGCAGCACCACGAGATCTGCCCGGAGGTCACGGGCGGGCGCCGCCGTCGCCCTCGCCTCCACCGCCCTGCTCACCGTCTCGGCCTGCACGACCGGAGAGACCACGACCAGCGCCGAGGACGACGGCGGTGCGGTGCAGGTGCTCGTGCTCGCCGACATCACCGGCAAGGCGGCGTTCTTCGGTGAGGCCATCGAGCAGGCCGCCGAGTTCGCCGAGTCCTACGTCAACGAGAACGGCGGCATCGACGGGCGCGACCTCGAGCTCACCGTCCAGGACACCACCTCGGACCCGGCCCGGGCGTCCACCCTGATGAACGACGCCGTACGTGGCGACGTCGACGCCGTGGTGTTCGGCGTCCTGTCGGAGGAGGCGCTGACGATCGCGCCGCTGGCCCAGGACGCCGGGCTCCCGATGATCAACATCCAGGCCGCCGCGGACGGCGTCGTGGAGACCGGCGACGCGATCTGGCGGATCACCCCGCCGCAGCAGAACTTCTACCAGAACTACGCCGACTACCTGGCCGAGGAGAAGGCCGTGCAGACGGTGTCGGTCTTCTACGTGACCGACAACGCCCCGTCGGTCACCCTGGCCACCGAGGTCGCTCCGGAGGCCTTCGGCAACGCCGGCATCGAGATCCTCGACGCGGTGTCCAGCACCTCCTCCGAGACCGACCTGACGACGGTCGCCTCCCGCCTGCTGGCGGGCAACCCCGACCACATCCAGACCCAGGCGATCGGTGCCCAGAACATCGCGCTGATCACCCAGCTCCGCCGGGCCGGCTTCACCGGCACCATCGGCGGTGGCACCAGCCTGGGCGCCGGTGCGCTGTCGGCACTGGAGGGCACCGAGGCCGACGGCATCCTCTACTACTCCTCCTTCGTGGGGTCCGACGAGCTCGGGTACGAGTCGGGTCGGCAGTTCGTCAGCGAGTACGAGGCTGCCCAGGACGTGCAGCCCAACACCTTCCACGCCGAGACCTTCGACGCGTTCCGGCTGATCCAGGAGGCGGTGGCTGCCTCGGGTGACGCCTCCCGCGCCGGCATCGTCGAGGGCCTGGCCCAGGTCGCCGCCGACGGTGGGCTGACCGGTGCCGCCCAGGCCGAGACGGTGACCTTCGAGAACCAGGACGCCCGCACCCCCGGCGTCGTCATCGAGTGGATGGACGGCCGCGAGACCCTGGCCCCCGGTCAGGACACCGGTGAGTGACCTCTCCGGCGTGACGTCGGACCACCCCGCGCTCGGCGGGGTGGTCTGACGTGGTCCAGAACCTGGTCAACGCCCTCTCGCTGGGGGCCATCTACGCGCTCTTCGCGATGGGCCTGAGCATCGCCTGGGCCGGTCTCAACGTCCTGAACCTGGCGCACGGGGCGATCTTCATGGTGGGCGCGCTCACCGCCTGGCTGATGACCGACTCCTTCCCCGGCGTCTCCTTCTTCCTGGTCCTGCCGGCCGCGGTCGTGGTGTGCGGGCTGATCGCCCTGCTGATGGAGCTGCTCGTCTTCCGGCCCATCCGTCGACGTGCGGTCGACGA
>JAOPVM010000328.1 GCA_025966215.1 Klenkia sp. | reverse complement strand
TGTCCCGGTAGCGACGGCGGAAGTCCTCGGCCCGGCCGGAGTGCACCAGGTTGATGAACTCGTTGGTGAACTCCTCCGTGCTGACGTAACGCACCCGCACGTTGGGGAACATCCGGGCGGCGTAGTGCCCGATGGCGTGCAGCAGGTGCGTCTTGCCCAGCCCGGAGTCGCCGTAGATGAACAGAGGGTTGTAGGCGCGGGCCGGTGCCTCGGCGACGGCCACCGCCGCGGCGTGCGCGAAGCGGTTGCTGTTGCCGATGACGAAGCTGTCGAAGACGTACTTGGGGTTCAGACCCAGGTCGCTGCCCGGGGAGCGACGGTCGCCGTAGCCACCACGGCCGGCGGCGCCGTGGGCGCCGGTGTCGCGACCGATGCCGTGGTCACCGTCGGCGGGCCGGCCGTCGTCGGACCCGCCCGGTGCCGTGGACGGGTCACCGCCGGCGTCGTCCTGGTCCCAGGGAGCCGGACGGCGGGGGTCGACGCGGGGCCGGTCCCAGGCGGGGGCCCGGTCGTCGCGGTCGTCGCGCTGGTGGCCGGTCCCGCGTGACCAGTCCCGGCCGTCTCCGGACTCCGGGAGCCAGGCGTCCCGGCGGGGGGCGTCGGTGCGCACCCCGAAGGCGCTGCGGCCGTCGTCGAGCTGGGCGCGCGCGGCGCGGTCCTCGTCGTCGCGGTCCCGGTCGTCGCGGTCCCGGTCCTCCCGGTTGCGGTCGTCGCGGTTGCGGTCGTCGCGGTTGCGGTCGTCCCGGTCGGGGCGGTCCGATCGTTCCCACTCGGGACGACGGGCGGGCTCGGCCGGCCAGGCCTGCTCGCGGTCCTCCCGGGGCGGCGGGGTGGGACCGTCCTCGAGCTGGACGGCGACCTTGATCTCCCGGCCGAACTCCGCCGACAGCGCCTCGTTGAGCGCGGCCCGCATCCGGGACTCCAGCACCGTCTGGGTGAACTCGTTGGGGGCGGCCAGCACCGCGACGTCCTCGACCAGGCCCAGCGGGCGGGTGAGGTTGAGCATCGCGGTCTGCTGCGGGGTCAGGCTCCCGGCCAACCGGTGGCGGATGCCCTCCCAGACCGTGGCGAGGTCGATCGGATCCGGCATCGGCTGTGTCCCTTCCTGCGTCCCCGTGTGTGTGCCGCGCGCCGGCGGGTCGTGCGAGAGGTGTGCGTGTGGTGAGCGGGCAGTGGGGTGTGTCGGAGCGGTCCGTCCCGGTCCCCGGGCTCCGCTGTCCCCCGGTCCGTCCCCAGGTGGGGACCCGTGCCGGTGCGGGTTCCACACCCGTGTCCACAGACTGTGGACACGGGCGGGACCTGCGGGCGGGACTGTCGGGCGGGGCGGGTGGCGCGACCCCGGTCCCGGTCGGTACACCCTGGTCACGGGCGCGCGCGGTGGGTGGGACCGGTGCGTCCGCCGGTCGGGTGACCCGTGCCGGACGGTCCTGCGACCAGGCGTCCGACGGCGGGTCTGGAGCACGGCGACGCTAACAGCCCCATCCACAGGCGGGCAACGACCGGAGGGCCTCCTCGTCCGGTGCCGGTCGTGTCGCGCCCGGCGCGTCGCGGGTGGGGCCCACCGGCCGTGGTGCAGCATGGCGGGTCCGCTCTCCGCCCGTCCGCCGGTACGCCGTCCGTCTCGGCTATGCTGACCGGGTCTGTGGACAGCGGACGGCTCGCTCGTGTGTTCAACGCGTGCTCGTCCGTGCGTGACCGCAGCAGACCAGCCTCGGTGTGGGCGTGGGGACGGCAGACGCCGGACCGCGCCGGCACCCCGCGTGGTCGGCCCGACCGGCCGGCCACCGCCTCGACGTCGTCAGTGGGAGTACCTCGTGAGCAAGCGCACGTTCCAGCCGAACAACCGTCGTCGGTCCAAGACCCACGGCTTCCGGCTCCGGATGCGCACCCGTGCGGGCCGCGCGATCCTCGCCGGTCGCCGGCGCAAGGGCCGCGATAAGCTCTCCGCCAGAGGTGTTGCCGACGCAGGCACGCCTGCGCCGGCGACCGGAGTTCACAGTGGACGTCCGCTCCGGCCGGCGTGCCGGGCGTCCGACCATGGTGCTGCACTACCTCCCCGAACGGCCCGTCGTCCAGGCCCCGGGTCCCCAGGACCCACCGGCCGGACCGCGGGCCGGTTTCGTGGTGGGCAAGTCCGTCGGCAACTCCGTCTGCCGACACCGGGTGACCCGCCAGCTGCGGCACCTGGTCCGCGACGAGCTGCACCGCCTGCCGGCGACCGCCGACCTCGTCGTCCGGGCCCGCCCGGAGGCCGCCGGTGCCGACGCCGCCACCCTGCGCCGCGACCTCGGTCGCGGCCTGGACCGCGTGCTGGACCGCCGGTGACCGGGCGACCGGGCCCACCGGCCCGCGCCCTGCTGGGCCTGATCGGCTTCTACCGGCAGGGGATCAGCCCGTTGCTGGGCCCCCGCTGCCGCTTCACCCCGACCTGCAGCGAGTACGCCCTCGAGGCGGTCTCGGTGCACGGCGCGGGCCGCGGCAGCCGGCTCGCCGTCGTCCGGATCGCGAAGTGCGCGCCGTGGCACCGTGGCGGCATCGACCTGGTCCCCGAGCCCGGCCACAGCCGGGCACGAGGAACCGCACAGCACCCCCACTCGTCGGACACGGGGGCGGGCCCGGCAGCAGCCGACCGCTCCGCCGTCGCTCCCCGGCCCACCGTTGGCCGGACCCCGCCGCAGGAGGCCCGCGTTGCTTGACTGGCTGTACACCGCGATCGCGTGGGTGATGAAGCAGTGGCACGCACTGTTCTCCACGTTCCTCGACCCGGCGAGCGGCATCGCCTGGGCGCTCTCGGTGGTCATGCTGGTGGTGACCATCCGGGTGCTGCTGTTCCGGCTGTTCGTCAAGCAGGTGAAGAGCCAGCGGGCGATGCAGGAGATCCAGCCGGAGATCCAGAAGCTGCGCAAGCAGTACGGCAGCGACAAGCAGGGCTTCAGCCAGGCCATGATGGCCATGCAGAAGGAGCGCGGGGTCAACCCGCTGGCCGGCTGCCTGCCGATCCTCCCCCAGATCCCGATCTTCATCGGTCTGTTCCACGTGCTGCGGCGCATCACACCGGATGCGCGAGGTCTGTACAGCTGGGACGACACGCTCACGCGCCAGGCCGGCGAGGCCAAGCTGTTCGGTGCGCCCATCTCCTCCTCGTTCAACATGGTGGGCGAGAAGGAAGACGCCATCCTGCGGCTGACCGACGGCAGCTACACCAACATCCGCGTCGTCGCGATGATCCTGATCGTGATCATGTGCTTCACGACGTACTACACGCAGAAGCAGATCCAGAAGCGCTCCGGCCCCGTCGAGGGCCAGGCCGCCACGATCCAGAAGCTGCTGCTCTACGGCATGCCGATCAGCCTCTTCGTCTCCGGCTTCTTCTTCCCGATCCTGGTGCTGCTGTACTGGTTCACCAACAACCTGTGGACCCTGGGCCAGCAGTTCTACATCCTCAAGAAGCTGCCGATGCCCGGCTCGCCGGACGCGCTGGCCAAGGCCGCGGCGGACAAGCCGAAGATCGACCCGAAGCTGCTGGCGCCCAAGCCGGGCGCCAAGCCGGTCCGGCCGAAGAACGGCAGGACCGCTGCCCTGCCGGCCGCCACCACCCCCGCGGCCCCGGCCGACGAGGTCACCGGCGCCGACACCCCCGTCCCGGAGGGCACCGGCGCGAGCGCGGCCTCGAACGGCTCGGGCACGGGTGAGGACCGGGTCACCGGCGGCTCCCCCCGACCCCGGTCGGGGTCCTCCGGCGGATCGGCCGGCCCGGCCAACCGCGGCAGACGCAAGCGCCGCTGACCCGCCGGCGCCACCGCTCCGGCCCGCCGGAGCCCCCACACCACCGGGACACCCCGGCCGCCTGCACGCCCCAGGAGGAACCGTGACCGCACCGCAGAGCAGCACCGAGACGACCGCCGGAGCCACGTCCGAGGACGTCGTCACCGCCACCGACACCGGCGAGACCGCGCTGCCCGACGCCGACGCGGCCTCCACGGACGCCGTGGTCGAGCCCGTCGACGTCGAGGACACCACCGACGGGGACGACGGGGAGGACGACGAGGAGGACGACGACGGCGACGACCTCCTCGTGCAGGAGGGCGACGTCGCCGGTGACTACCTCGAGCGGCTGCTCGACATCCTCGACGTCGACGGGGACATCGACCTCGACGTCGAGGGCGACCGTGCCTCGGTGGCCGTCGTCGGTGGTCAGCTGACCACCCTGATCGGGCCCGAGGGCGCCACCCTGGAGGCGCTCCAGGAGCTCACCCGGCTCGCCGTGGCCCAGTCCACCGGCACCCGCAGTCGGCTGATGCTCGACATCGGTGGC
Source organism: Klenkia sp. (assembly GCA_025966215.1). GTDB lineage: Bacteria > Actinomycetota > Actinomycetes > Mycobacteriales > Geodermatophilaceae > Klenkia. The sequence goes on along the minus strand of JAOPVM010000328.1, from coordinate 9,220 downwards.
TTCCGTGCCCAGCGTCGCTCCGACCTGACCGAGCTCGCCGGCGCCGCTGCCTCCCGGGTGGCCGCCAGCGGCACCGCCGAGCGGCTGGCCGCGATGAACCCGTTCGAGCGCAAGGTCGTGCACGACGTCATCGCCGCTGCGGACGGCGTGCGCAGCGAGTCCGAGGGCGAGGAGCCGAACCGCCGCGTCGTGGTCCTGCCGGAGACGTGAGCCAGACCCCGCCCCCCGAGCTGCCCGCCGAGCCCGACCTGGTCGCCGGGCTCTTCGGGGATGCCCTCCCGGCGGTCCGTCGGTACGTCGAGCTGCTCGGCGGCGACGGTGTGGTCCGTGGCCTGATCGGGCCGCGAGAGGTGCCGCGGCTGTGGGAGCGGCACGTGCTCAACAGTGCCGCGGTCGCCGAGGCGGTGCCGCGGGGCGCCCGGGTCGTCGACATCGGCAGCGGAGCCGGGTTGCCGGGCATCCCGCTCGCCCTGGCCCGACCGGACCTCACGCTGACCCTGGTCGAGCCGATGGCCCGCCGGGTGGAGTTCCTGGAGGACGTCGTCGCGGCCCTGGGTGCGCCGTGGACGGTGGTGCGGGGTCGCGCGGAGGAGAAGTCCGTCGTCCGCGCCGTCGGGCCGGTCGACGTCGTGACCGCCCGCGCCGTCGCACCACTCCCCCGGCTCGTGGGCTGGGCCCGGGGCCTGCTCCGGCCCGGCGCGCAGCTGGTCGCCCTCGTGGGCGCCAAGGCCGCCGCCGAGGTGCCCGACCTCATCCCCCAGTTCACTGCCGCCGGGATGGCCGACATCGAGGTGCGCGCAGTCGGGGCGTCGCTGGGTGCAGCCGCCACGACGGTGGTCGTGATGACCCGCACCGGACGCTGAGCGGCACGTCCGCCCGACCCCCGAGGACCCGTAGGCTGATCGTCGAGACGATGCCCCGCGCTCGTTTCACGTGGAACGGGCCGCGACCAGCGATGAACGACGACAGGAACCCGAGTGCCGTTCCACGTGGAACACGATCGGGTGAGGAGGACGCCGGCATGACCGATCCGGGCGAACGGCTGCGCAGCAGCCTGGCCGCCGACCAGCAGCCGGCCGCCGAGTTCGACAGCCCCATCGCGATGGAGGCCATGCGGGCGACCCGGGTGCTGCACGCCGGTGAGCAGGACCCGTTCCCGGCTCCCGGTCGGATCCGGGTCATCACGATCGCCAACCAGAAGGGCGGGGTCGGGAAGACCACGTCGACGGTCAACCTCGGGGTGGCCCTGTCGCTGTTCGGTCTCCGGGTGCTGGTCATCGACCTGGACCCCCAGGGGAACACCAGCACGGCCCTCGGTGTGGACCACTCGGTGGGCACCCCCTCGATCTACGACACCCTGGTCGGGGAGTCCTCCCTCGCCGAGGTCACCCATCCGACCACGGCCTCGCCCAACCTGGTCTGCATCCCGGCCACCATCGACCTTGCCGGCGCCGAGATCGAGCTGGTGAGCGTGGTCGCCCGCGAGCACCGGCTCCGCCGGGCCATCGAGTCGCACCTGCACGCGCTGCCGGCCGAGGAGCGCCCGCACTACGTGCTCATCGACTGCCCGCCCTCGCTCGGGCTGCTCACGCTGAACGCGCTGGTCGCCGGGGACGAGGTGCTCATCCCGATCCAGTGCGAGTACTACGCGCTGGAGGGCCTGGGCCAGCTGCTCAGCAACATCGAGCTGGTCCGGGCGCACCTGAACCCGACCATCGCGGTGAGCACCATCCTGTTGACCATGTACGACGGGCGCACCAAGCTCGCCGACCAGGTCGCCGACGAGGTGCGCAACCACTTCGGCGAGCTGGTGCTCGGCTCGGTCATCCCGCGCAACGTGCGGGTCTCCGAGGCCCCGGGCTACGGCCAGTCCGTGCTGACCTACGACCCCGGTTCCCGCGGGTCGACCAGCTACGTGGAGGCGGCCCGCGAGCTCGCCCAGCGTGGTGTGTCCCTGCAACCCCTGGTGCCCGTGGCTCCGGCACCCGCGGTCGCCGCCGCTCCCCCGGCTGCGCCGCCCCTGAACGCCCTCGTCCTCGGTCACTCCGGGACGGGCACCCGAACTCGTTCCCAGGAGAGCTCATGAGCAAGCGCGGCGGACTCGGCCGGGGCCTGGCAGCCCTCATCCCCACCAGTGCACCGGCCCCCACGGCCACCCCGGCCGCCCGTGCTGCCGAGGCCGTCGAGGCAGCGGCCGAGCGGGCCGCCCAGGGTCAGCCGGACAGCGACGTCGTGGTGGCGCCGTTGACGCCCGTGCCCGACCTGCCCGACACCGGTGTGGTCGGGGTGCCCGGCGCCTACCTCCGTGAGATCGCGGTCGACGACGTCGTCCCCAACCCCAAGCAGCCCCGGCTGGTCTTCGACGACGAGGCGCTGGAGGAGCTCGCCCACTCGGTCAAGGAGTTCGGGCTCCTGCAGCCCATCGTCGTCCGGGAGCGGGCCGAGGGCGGCTTCGAGCTGATCATGGGCGAGCGCCGGTTGCGCGCCGCCCGGGTCGCCGAGCTGGAGACCGTGCCGGCGATCGTCCGGGACACCTCCGACGACGCGATGCTGCGCGACGCCCTGCTGGAGAACATCCACCGCGTGCAGCTCAACCCGCTGGAGGAGGCCGCGGCCTACCAGCAGCTCCTGGAGGAGTTCGGCGCCACCCACGAGGAGCTGGCCAGCAAGATCGGTCGCAGCCGCTCGCAGGTCACCAACACCATCCGGCTGATGAAGCTGCCGGTGAAGGTGCAGACGCGGGTCGCGGCCGGGGTGCTGTCGGCCGGCCACGCCCGCGCCCTGCTCGGGCTGCCCGACCCCGAGGCGATGGACGCCCTGGCCACCCGGATCGTCGCCGAGGGCATGAGCGTGCGGGCCACCGAGGAGGCGGTCGCGATGGCGGCCGCGGCGGCGCCGGAGGCCACCCGCAGGCGCCGGTCGATCACGGCCCCCGGGGTCGAGGAGCTGGCCGGCCGGTTGTCCGACGTCTTCGAGACAAAGGTCAAGATCCATATCGGCCGGTCCAAGGGTCGGGTCGTCGTCGAGTTCGGCTCGGTGGACGACCTGCAGCGGATCATCGGCATGATGGCACCCGACATCACCGGTCGGAGCTCGCAGAGCAGCTGACCCGGGCAGCTCACCCCGGTTCCGTCACGGACGGAACCGGGGACGTCGTTCAGCGGGCGGCAGCCCGCCGCAGCAGCCGGGTCAGCACGTCACCCAGCCGGTGGCCGGCGGCCTCGACGGCCATCGGGAACATCGAGGTCTCCGTCAACCCCGGGGAGACGTTGACCTCCAGGAAGTGCACGGTGCCCTCGGCGTCGACGATCAGGTCGGTCCGGGACAGGTCGGCCAGCCCCAGCACCTCGTGCACGGTGACGGCGACCTCGGCCGCCCGCCGGGCGACCTCGTCGGAGACCCGGGCCGGGGTGTGGTACTCGGTGAGCCCGGGGGTGTACCGCGACGTGTAGTCGAAGACGCCGGACTCCGGGACGATCTCCACCGCGGGCAGCGCCTGCGGTCCGTCACCGAGGTCGATGACCGAGACCGCCAGTTCGATGCCCTCGACGAAGCGTTCCACGAGCACGGTGTCGCCGTAGGCGAAGCAGCTGACCATCGCGGCCGGCAGGTCCTCGACCCGGGCCACCTTCTGCGCCCCCAGCGCCGACCCGCCGGACGCGGGCTTCACCATCAACGGCAACCCGTGCCGGGCGACGATGAGGTCCAGCACCGCACCGGCACCGAGCTCGCGGAAGGTGGAGTGCGGCAGCGCCACCCAGTCCGGGGTGGCCACCCCCGCGGTGCGGACGACGATCTTCGCCGCCGGCTTGTCCCACGCCAACCGGCAGGCCGCGGCGGGTGAGCCGACGTAGGGCACCCCGGCGAGGTCGAGGACCGCACGGACGGCGCCGTCCTCACCGGTGGAGCCGTGCAGGGCGATGAAGACCGCGTCCCCGGGGGCCGCGGCCAGCCCGGGCAGCAGCTCGCCGTCGGCGTCGCGCAGTTCGGCGTCCAGGCCGGCGCGCAGCAGCGCCTCGACCACCTGGGTGCCCGAGGAGAGGCTGACCTCGCGCTCGAACGTCAGCCCGCCGGCGAGCACCACGGCGCGCAGCAGGTCGGTGGCGGGCAGGGCCTCGGTCACGACAGGTCACCGATCTGGTCGGAGGACGCCGGGCCGCTGAGGGTGGGCGTGGTGGGGGTCTGCGCGCGGTTCGACGGGCTGCCCAGGGTGCGGAAGGTCCCGGTGTCCACGCTGTCGAAGGTGGAGTGCAGGTCCAGCTCGGCCTCGATCACCCGGGCCAGCCGACGGACACCCTCCCGGATCTGGTCCGGTTCGGGGTAGCAGTAGGACAGCCGCATGAACTCCTTGCCCTGCCCGTCGGCGTAGAAGCCGATGCCGGGCACGTAGGCCACGTGCGCGCTCACCGCGCGGGGCTGCATCAGCTTGGCGTCCAGGCCGTGCGGCAGCTTGAGCCACACGTAGAACCCGCCGTCGGGCCTGGTCCAGCTGGTGCCCGGCGGCATCAGCGCCGACAGCGACTCCAGGCAGGCGTCCCGACGCTCCCGGTAGAGCTCGATGAAGGTCTTGATCTGCTGCTGCCACGGCTGGGTGTCCAGGTACCGGGCCACGGCGTACTGGGTGAGCGACGGCGGGCACAGCACCTGCGCCTCGCTGGCCAGCACCAGCTTCTCCCGGACGGCGAGCGGCGCGAGCACCCAGCCCACCCGCAGGCCCGGGGAGAACGTCTTGGAGAACGACCCGAGGTAGACCACCCGCTCGGAGTTGCGGGCCCGCAGCGCACGCATCGGCTCGTGCTCGAAGCCCAGCAGCCCGTAGGGGTTGTCCTCCACGACCAGCAGGTCGTAGCGGTCGGCGATCTCCATGATCCGGACCCGGCGCTCCTCGGTCAGCGTCACGCCGCCGGGGTTGTGGAAGTTCGGGATCGTGTAGAGGAACTTGACCTCGTCGCCCCGGGCGCGGCACTCGATGAGCGCGTCCTCGAGGGCCTCGGGCACCAGTCCGTCCTCGTCCATGGTGACGTGCTGGACCCGCGCCTGGGCGGCCTGGAAGACCCCGAGCGCGCCCACGTAGGACGGCGCCTCGGCCAGGATCACGTCACCGGGGTCGACGAACACCCGGGTGACCAGGTCCAGCCCCTGCTGGGAGCCCACCTTCACCACGACCTCCGACGGTGAGGCGTCGGTGATGCCCTCCAGCGCCATCACGTCGCAGATCCGCTCGCGCAGGCGGGGGTCGCCCTGGCCGGAGCCGTACTGGAGGGTCTGGGCGCCCATCCCGGACACCAGCTCGCCGATCATGGAGCCGACGGCGTCCAGCGGGAGGGCGGTGACGGCGGGCATGCCGCCGGCCAGGGACACCACCTCGGGGCGGCTGACCACGGAGAACAGGGCCCGGATCTCCGAGCTCTTCATGCCGTGGGTGCGGGCGGCGTAGCGGTCGGCCAGCGGGTCCAGCCGCGGGTGACGCGCCGGGACCGGGACCGACGCGCTGACCGAGGGGTCGGGCGTCGAGGAGGGCATCCTCGGAGTGTAGGAGAGCGGTCCCGTCAGGCCGGCGTGCGGAGCTGGTAGGTGCCCGTGGGCGGGTCGGCATCCGCGGGTAGGAACAGCCGCTGGACGGCGGCGAGCACCGCGGAGGCGATCGTGCTGCGCAACCGGGCATCGAGCAGCAGCAGGCGGTCGACGGGGTGTGACAGGTACCCGCAGTCGATCCGGATGGCCGGCATCCGGGTCAGCCGCAACAGGTCCCAGGTCTTGGCGTGCGAGCCACAGTCCAGCATCCCGGTGCGGGCGATGACCTCGCGGCGCAGCAGGTTGGCGAACTCCTCACCCACCGTGGACGACGCCCCCGAGCCGGTGCCGTAGTAGTAGCTGGCGACCCCGCGGGCGTGCCGGGAGTCGTGCGCCTCCATGTGCAGGGAGACGAAGAGGTCGGCCCGGGCGTCGTTGGCGAAGGCGGTGCGCTCGGCCATCGCGGGGCCGCCGCGGCGGCCACGGGTCAGGGAGACGGTGGCGCCGGCGGCGGCCAGCCGGCCCACGAAGCGGGAGGCCAGGTCGAAGACCAGGTCGGCCTCGGTGGTCTCCCCCGCGGTGTAGCCGGTGTCCTGCCCGCCGTGCCCCGGGTCGATCACGATGACCCGGCCGATGAGGTGCGGGCCGGAGTCGACGAGGTTCGCGCTCTGTCGGAGCAGCTGCGGCCGCCCGCCGGTGACCCGTCGTCCCAGCTGCTTGAGCGCCCGCATGGTGCCGGGGCCGCAGGTGCCGTCCACGGCCAGGCCGTAGTCGCGCTGGAAGGCCCGCAGGCCGGCCTCGGTCTCCGAGCCCAGGATGCCGTCGGCGCGACCGGCGTCGTAGCCCAGCTCGAGCAGCCGCTCCTGCAGCACCGCCACGTCGTCCCCGCGCATCGGACGGTCGGGGTCGAAGCGGAGCACCCGGTCACCGAGGGACCAGCGGGCCACGGTCAGCGCGCGGTAGGTCTCCTCGCCGACCCGGCCGTCCACGGACAGACCCCTGACCTGCTGGAAGTGCCGGACGGCGAGGGAGGTGGCGTCGTCGAACACGTCCGGGGCCGCAGCTGCGGTGGGCTCGGGCTGCAGCAGCCCGAGACCGTGCAGGACGGCGCGGACGTCAGCGACGGCCGGACCTGTGCTGCCGGGGACGAGGATCTCCACGCGGGTGTCGCTCCAGGGGGTCGAGGGGACGGGAACACCGGTGATTGTCGTCCCCTCGGGGGACGGTCGCGCATCTGGGTGCTCGGTGTGCCCAGGGTGGTCGGACGCGACGAGGCCCGGACGCGTGGTGGAACGGCGTCCGGGCCCCGTCGGCTGCGCCTGGCGGCGCGACCGGCCTAGATGAAGTCGGCGAGGTCGGAGAGGATCGCGCCCTTGGGCTTGGCGCCGATGATGCTCTTGACCGGCTTGCCGCCCTGGAAGACCGTCATGGTCGGGATCGACATGACCTGGTAGTCGCGGGCGATCTGCGGGTTCTCGTCGATGTTGAGCTTGGCGATGGTGAGCTTCTCGCCGTGCTCGCTGGCGATCTCCTCGAGCACGGGGGCGACCATCTTGCACGGGCCACACCACTCGGCCCAGAAGTCGACGAGGACGGGCTTGTCGCTGTTGAGGACGTCGGCAGCGAAGCTGTCGTCGGTGACCTTCACGGTGTTGCTGGCCATGGGGGTGGCTCCTTCGGTGGGGGTGGTGCCGGGGTGGGGTGGAGGGGAGGGCCGGGCGGCCGTCAGCGCTCGTCGAAGGTGTCGGCGAGCCAGCGCTCGGCGTCGATCGCGGCGGCGGCACCGGTGCCGGCCGAGGTGATCGCCTGGCGGTAGATGTGGTCGACCACGTCACCGCAGGCGAAGACACCGTCGATGCTCGTGCGGGTGGTGGGGTGCTCCACCTGCACGTAGCCCGCGTCGTCGAGCTTGAGCTGACCGGCGAACATCTCGCTGCGCGGGTCGTGGCCGATGGCCACGAACAGGCCGCTGACGTCGAGGGTCTCGGTGGCGCCGGTCTCGGCGTCGGTGAGGGTCACCGACTGGACCTGGGAGTCACCGTGCACGTCGGTGACCTGCTTGCCGAGGGCCCAGCGGATCTTCTCGTTGTCCTGGGCGCGCTTCTGCATGATCTTCGAGGCGCGGAGCTCGGGACGGCGGTGGACCACGGTGACCGACTTGGCGAAGCGGGTCAGGAAGGTGGCCTCCTCCATCGCGGAGTCACCGCCCCCGACGACCACGATGTCCTGGTCGCGGAAGAAGAACCCGTCACAGGTGGCACAGGCCGAGACGCCGTGGCCGAGCAGCCGGGCCTCGTTCTCCAGGCCCAGGTACCGGTACTTCGAGCCGGTCGCCACGATCACCGCGTGCGCCCGGTGCACCTCGTCGCCGACGGTGACGGTCTTCGGGGTGCTGGTCAGGTCGACCGACGTCACGTCGCTGGGCACCAGCTCGGCGCCGAAGCGCTCGGCCTGGGTGCGCATGTCGTCCATGAGCTGCGGGCCCTGCACGCCCTCGGGGAAACCGGGGAAGTTCTCCACCTCGGTGGTGGTCATCAGGGCGCCACCGAACTGGGAGCCCTCGAACACCAGGGGGTGCAGGTTGGCCCGCGCGGCGTAGGTCGCAGCGGTGTAGCCGGCCGGACCGGACCCGATGATGATCAGGTCACGGACCCCGTCGTGCTCCGCCGGAGGGACGGCCGGTGGGCCGTCCGTCGAGACCGCGGGGCCGGGGGTGGGCTGGTTCGTCGTCACAGGCGGCACAACGGACAGGGTAGGGGTGTCATTCCCGGGCCGCGGACCGCGCGGGCTCGGTCAGCCGGCGTCGGCTGCGACCGGGGTGACCTCGGACAGGTCGGCGGAGAAGCCCTCGTCCTGGGAGACCAGCCCGGTGACCCACACCAGCACGTAGCGGGTGGTCACCGGTTCGGCGAAGGCCAGGTCGTCGGTGCCGGTCAGCTCGCCCTCGGCGGCGACCGGGTAGGAGTCGAGCTCGCCGTCGGCGCTGGCTCCGGTGCGCACCTCGACGGTGGCGCCGGGGGTGTCGGTGCCGATGGTCACCGCGGAGAGCGCCTGCTCGCTGCCCAGGTCGTAGAGCACGCCGACACCGGGCTTGAGGTTGCCGAACCCGGCACTGCCCCGATAGGTGAGCGTCGGCCAGGAGGTGGCCGGGTCGCCGTCGTAGGACAGCGGCACCGCGTCGTCGTTCTCCGGCTCACCGTCGCCGAAGGGGTCGAACACCTGAGCCGAGGCGATCGCCAGCGGAGCGGACGCGGGCTCCTCGGCGGGAGCCTCGCTCCCGGCCGGCGCCGCGGGGGTCGGCGTGGAGCCCACGGAGTCCTCGGTGCTGCTGGCGGCGGAGACGACGTTGGTGCCCAGCCAGTACCCACCGGCGACGACGAGCACGAGCGCCAGCAGCGGCAGGCCGACCACCAGCAGGGTGCGCCGCCAGCCGCCGGCCCGGACCTGGTCGTCCTCGTCGGGGTCCTCGGGGCTGCCGTCGTGGAACGCGCCGCCCCAGTCCAGCCGCTCGTCGGGATCGTCGCGATGGACCGCCCGGGAGCGGGGTACCGGCGGGAGGGTGGCGCGGTCGACGGGCAGGGGCGCGTCGTCGGTGCCCTCGTCGGTGCCCTCGTCGGCGTGCGCGCCGGCCGCGTCGGCCTCGTCGCGGCGGTCGCGCAGCCGGCGGAGCCAGCCGCTGTCGGTCTCGTCGGTGCGCAGGGCGGGG